>DASXMZ010000139.1:0-7042 GCA_036495385.1 Mucilaginibacter sp.
GATAAGTATCTGTACTTATCAGGCTTTTCTTATTTTGTTGCCACCTAAACAAAAACTATGTTGTACTACGTTTGCATTCTTGAGCTTAAAGATGGCAGGCATAATATAGGTTTTACTCTATGCCTCATAGAAAGACATTCCCGCCATTCAAAGGGACATGTCTCCAGCAACGAAAGCTTTTTTGCCACTTAAGTTAATTTGGTGCTGCTCTTTCCATAACCGATATAAAGCTTATGAATTTGAACGTTATCTTAAATCTGGTTCGGGAAGGGCTTGTTTTTGCACGACTCATCCGGAATTTTGTGGCATTTCGGGGATTTTTTTTAATGGACGCAAGCCCAATTTCTCTCAATTCTTCACAAACTTATAAATACCACCACTATCATTGTTGGGGCCGGTATCAGGATTAGTTAGCACATACAATTCACCCGAAGCATCTTCGCCGAAACCGGTTACTTTTAAATTATCGGAATAATTTTGAACCGTGATTTTGCCTCGCTGCCAGGTATTGGCTGTTTTTTTCAAATAAAATAACGGCCCTGTCCAGTCGGCACAAACATATTTGCTCTTTAAAGCCGGTATCGACTCTCCGTTGTATACGTAGCCGCCAATTATTGATATCCCGTCGCGATGACTGTATTCATATATCGGCATGGTAATACCTTTAACATTACAACCTTTTGCCGGATCAAAACAATGGGTACCTTCAGTAATACGCCAGCCGTAGTTGTTCCCTTTCTCAATTATATCTACTTCTTCCCAGGCGTCCTGACCAACATCCCCTGCAAATAATTGTCCGGATGCTTTATCGAATGAAAACCTCCACGCGTTACGCAACCCGTAAGCCCAAATCTCGGGCTTTGCGCCGCCTCTATTCACAAACGGATTGTCTTTCGGTACGCTGTAACCTTTATCGCCGCTTACGTCAATACGTAATATTTTGCCGAGCCAGGTATCCATCTTTTGGCCGTTGCCAAAAGCGCCGTGCCTGTCGCCCGCACCTCCGCCATCTCCTAATGATAAGTACAAATAACCGTCAGGCCCAAATTGTATACAGCCGCCATCATGATTATATTCCGGTTTGTCTACGGTAAACAAAACACGCCCGCTGCCAGCATCGGCATAGTCAGAATTTGGAAGCATTTTGTATACCGCTAAAACACCCTTACAATTGAAATTACCTGATGTCGGGGCACTATAAAAAACATACAGTTTTCTGTCTGTATGAAATTTGGGGCTTAACACAATACCGAGCAATCCACGTTCATCATAGCTTTTGGTAATTTTTACCATTTTATCCGTTACATCCAAAACAGGTTTATCAGTTAGTTTCCCATTTTTAATCAGTCGTATTTTACCTGTCTGCTCGGCTACCATTATATCGCCGTTACCAGGGAAGGCCAGCGCCACGGGCGCCTGTAAATTACTCGTGATCCGCTGGGCTTGCACCATTATAGTTCCAAGATCACCGTCTTTTGTGATATTCTTCGTATCAATAGCTGTGAACGATGGAAGAACTAACACAAGCAACGCCAGAAAAAGAAGGGCGCCAAAAAAAGTTGAATACAGAAATAGTCTGGGATACGGAGTGTCGGATTGTTTTTTCATAAGTTGTTCTATAGATGGCTCTAATTTAACAGCTTTTATATAATAAAGACAAATCAAAATTTAAGCGCATGAAGACGTATTTTTATATCTCTTTTTGATCCGAGCGAAACCCTTGATTGTATTTCAGGAACCTCGTTTTTATCGGCCGAGAACTTGAAATTCAAGACCATTTTTGCAAAAACAATGTTAATCACCATTTGAGCCAAACCCATTCCAATACACTTCCCCGGGCCTTTTCCGAAAGGAATAAAAGCGTCCTTTTCTTTCAATAGATTGGAAGGGTGAAAGCGGTTTGGATTAAAGAGATCCGGGTGTTGCCAAAAATCTGGATGATGATGCACATTATAAATACTCACGAAAATTGTTGAATTTTTGGGTATGAGGTAATTGCCGACGCTAAAATCAATATGTGTGTGATGTATTGACGACCATCCCGGAGGATAACATCGTAACACCTCATGAATAAATAACTGCGATTGCAGTACACTCTCAAAAACGCCGGGATCTGTAAAATTGTTAAAAGCCTTACATTCGCAATAAATCTTATCTCCCCACGCCGGATATTTCGCCAGTGAATAAAAAAGCCACGCGAGAAAATCGGAAGTCGAAAAATAACTCGATATAAAAATGTTCTTTACCTCTGCAAGTATTTCTTCTTTTGTAATCGGGCTGCCTAACTCATCCATTTGATCAATGACATAAGCCAGCAGCGTTCGTTTATATTTATCAGTTGAATGGTAGTTTACCAATATGTCCAGAATAACGTTATCGATATACTTTATAGCGTTGCCCATCTTTTTATTAAAGCTTCCGGGTACCCAGGCCGGCAAATTAAAAGGACTCGACTTGCTTACATATTCGTTACCGATCACAAATTTTTCTCTCAAACGTGCCAGCGTTTCTTCATCATCGATCTGTAAAAGGCATCCGGCCATAATTTTCATTACCAGCCGGCGCATTTCTTCGTGAATATTGCAAATGGAATTTTCAGTTGCTTTCGTCGCAAGTTTTGATACAACAGCATCTGTATGGGTAATGATTTCAGGGGTATGTCTTTGCAAATCTTCTTTTCTAAATGCCAATTGAGCCGTTTGTGATTGCCTTTTCCATTTTGAGCCGGTTGTTAAAACCACCCCATCTCCCATAACTTTTCTTAAACGGTTATTGACGAAATCATTTCTATCGAATAGTTTTTGAGAATTTAAAAACACCTCCTTAGCCAACAGCGGATTACTGATAAGATAGATATTTGGGACAGAGGGGCATTTAACTACATCACCATATTGTTTCATTAATTCATAGCAATACAGCACAGGGTTACGCCTTATATTCCTGACGAATTTAAAAAGCCCCGGACCGGGTATTTTATTGTTGCATTCCATCGCTTCCATTTTACCGGGCATCTTTAAAAGCATGAATAAAATTCAATTTCGTTTCAGGAAAAATTACATTCTTCAACGTTCTTAATACCCAATGAACTCCGGGCCTGGTTGAGCCGAAATAGATTGTTTTAGGTTCCGGCACCGATCCCACGCACTGCTTTACCCAATAGGCCGTTTGTCCCATTTTAACTTTTTTGCAGCCGTTTTCAATTGCCAGCTGAATCATCCCATAAATTAAATTGAAATAGGAATCATATTCATCTTTAGGGCGTTCCCGGCCAACCAGCATAAAAGTCAGTGTATCATTATTGAAAATTAGTATTGCCGAACTGATGACTTTTTTATCTGCTACCAGGCTTAACAATTGGTATTTATCCTTGCGGGAGAAAAGATTCGCAAAAAAATCCTGGTTCAAAACTTCGAGCTTTGTTGTGGATCTTTCCATTACTGATAAGTACCTTCTGTAAAAATCAGGAGCAAAATTTTCATCTGGTTGCGAGAGTAGCAACACCGGTGTTTGGCTGAGATTATTATGCAGCCACCCTTTAATAATATTCGGGCGTGAATGCCCGATTTTCTTTAAGGATAACAATATCTTACGACGATAAGTATGCCTGAGCGAATGGAGATAGGAATCAAAATCCTTCCATCGTATATCAAGATTCATGTAGGGGATGCTGTTGCACAGAAAAAATCCCTGGGTCAAAAAATTGCTAAACTGTTTTTCTCTGTTTGCTGAGAATTCCTTTACGGTAAGCAACGTAACACGAAGCTTTTTCGCCAACTCCTTCATTTCTCGGGTAACCAAGCTACTCACTTCATTTGAATACCTATCGTTTACAACCTTCAGGTTAAGCTGTCCGAAAGAGGCGGGTAAACCACAAGCTATTATTTTCACTTTAAAAAAATTGGGAGAAAGCTTTTTTATCAGCCTTACCAATCCATTGTCGGTAATAAACAAATCCAGCGATACTTTAAACGAGGAAAAAATCGTGCTTCCCACCAATGCTTCTCCATCGTAAAAAAGGAGGTAATAAAAAGTGGCATCTTCAACCTTGCTATCTTCTACAATCCGCACAAAATCATACGTGTGAAAAACATCTTCTGCATCGAGAATGCTATTCCAGTAGTGAGGATCAATCGCATGTATGCTATTATATTGCTTTACCTGCAGCATGATATATCACAATAAAAAGAACTCCTCACTTAACGCATTGGTAAATTTTTGAATAATATTTTCGGTATGAGCAGCAGTGCAGCACAAGCGCAATCGGGCTCTGGATGCTGGTACGGCTGGAAAAACCACTGCATTAGCCAGATAACCACGATCAAACAGCTTTTTTGAAAGTGTAAAAGCCTTTTCTTTTTGTCCGCATATTATGGGGATGATGGGGCTTTGTGATTTGGAGATGTCAACGCCAAGCTCTGTGAAACATTGGGTAAAGAGTTCGACATTTTTCCATAAAGTACCCAGCCGCCAGGGCTCTTCGTCAATAATTTCCAGCGATTTTATAGAGGCTGCGGTGTTGGCAGGAGATAAGGCGGCAGAAAACATAAACGGTGAACCGCCATGCTTTAGGTAAACGATAACTTCTTCTCTTGCTGCAATAAACCCACCGTTTGTTGGTATGGCCTTTGAAAGTGATCCTGTCAGAATATCAATGCCGTCAGGGTCAATTCCAAAATGCTCGGTTGCGCCCCTGCCGCTCGCGCCCAGCACCCCTAACGAATGAGCTTCGTCCAACATCAAAAAGGAATCATACTCATTTTTTAAACCTACAATTTCGGGGAGCGGGCAAATGTCCCCATCCATAGAATAAACCCCTTCCACAACAATCAGCTTCCTTTTTTGGTCGCGATGCTTTTCCAGCAGCTCTTTCAATGATAAAATGTCATTATGCTTAAAATAAACACTGGGAACACCCGCAATTTTAAATGCATCAGCAATACTGCGGTGGATTCGCTCATCGGCAACGACCAAATCATTTTTATCAAACAGGCCGGCAATTGCGGCAACATTAGCCATGTAGCCCGAACTTAAAGCCATTGCCCCTCCGGTTCCGATAAACTGGCTGATAGATTTTTCGAGCTCACAGTGAAGTTCATTGGTGCCTGTTAACAGCCTTACTCCACCCGTCCCGGTGCCATATTCGCGAATTGCATCGATAGCGGCCGACTCTATTTTAGGATGTCCGATCAGGCCCAAATAATCATACGACGACATCATGTAAAATGGTTTGTCCCTTATGATAACCTCTGCCCCGCCTTTACCCTGGATTACCTCCTGAAAGTTGTATTGATCCGTGTCGTCGCCGTACTTTAATAAATCGAACCAGTGATGCGCTGCGCGAATATTCAACAAAGGATCATTGGCCGGAACAAAGTCCGGGCGGTTTTCGTAAAAATTCTTTACGAAAGATTGCTTGGTTTTTTTCCTTTCGAGTATTTTCACAGGCTACAGATACAATTTAATTTTCAACAATTAATGGCAGGTTCACCACCACAGGTTTTGATTTAATGCCGATTAATTCGTTATTTCTTGGTTTAAACTTCAGACCGGGCACTTCTTTGCCTTTATACATAGCTCTGGTCAATTCCCTGTCCGAATGATGATTATGTGCATTTGCAAATTGCATCCCAATTTTCAGCGCGCCAATCAGCATCTTGAAATATTTTAGTGTCCATACACTTGGCAGAGTCCGCTGCGTAACTTTTTGAGCACGGGAGATATTGATACACGTTTGTGCATAGAGCTTCATCAGGCTTCTGTAGTATTTTTTTAAGGGCATTTTGGTTGGCAAAACGGCATGTGAAAAATCCCACATCCCATGCGCTTCACGCGGTATGGTTACACTATCTTTATATAAATCCCAAATAACGGTCCCGGGCTGCGGAGTAAGCGGAGAAATATTAACATAGTATAAACCGGTTTCTTTAATAAATTCCCAAAGCCGGTTCCAGTCATCCTCGGTATAATCCGGATTTGGTATCAGGGAGCCGTAGGTATCTACCTTATGCCGCCGTAATACTTCAATCGCCAGGCGGTTATGGTCAACAGTTGCCTCTTTATTCATAGAATCGAGTTCCGTATTGGTAGTGGCCTCAAGGCCGATGAATACTGCATGCAACCCCAATTCGGCCCATTCGGCAATTACGTCCTCATTTTCTGAAATGAAATCCGAGCGCGCATAAACGAGGTATTTTTTCTTAATCTGCTTTTCTTTAATCAAATCTGCAAGCTTACGCAGACGTTGTCGGTTGATCAAAAAAATATCATCTACAATATAGACGTCTTCTGCTTCAATCTGTTCCAACTCCTGAACGATGGATTCGGGGCTGCGTGAGTACGGGAGACCGTCGGTTATGCGCCACGTATAGCAAAAGTTGCATTTATACCAGCAGCCCCATGTTGTTTTCATGGTAGCCACCGGCTGATGCTGCAAATAATAATAACGATGCTTCAGATGCGCCACCAGGTCTCTTCGCGGAAATGGCAGCTCGTCTGCCTTTGGCATGTAGTTCTTTGCGGCGGTCAGTTCCACTTCGCCGGGCGCAACCGGAAACGCCAACCCCCCGATACTTTTTAAAGAAATTCCGTTCTCCAATGCCCTAATTATTTCGGGCATCATGCTGGTGCCGTCACCGCGTACTATGCAATCTATTGATGGGTCTGCGAAGTCTTCGGGTACCTGTGACGCCTGCGTACCGCCAACTATGGTGTAACATCCCCTGTTCCACAACTTTGTTTCCCGGCAAAGTTTTATTACCTCGTTGACGCCTGTAATGTAACAGCTGGTTGCAACAACATCGGGTTTAAACTTTTGTAGTCTTTTTGTGAACCTCTTTTCAATAATCATATCCATTATCTGGAGTTCATGGTTTTGCAAACCTGCAGCGGCATATTCAAGCTCAAGCGGCTCGCAGATCATTATATGCTTCAACCCGATGGTGTGGGGAGGAACAGGCGGTCTGACAAATAATATACGCATAGTTTTTATTTTAATAACCAGTAATGATTCAATTCATACTTACACTATTCCGGGCGTTATTTT
>DASXMZ010000140.1:0-1553 GCA_036495385.1 Mucilaginibacter sp.
AATAGGGAAAGGAACCAATGGGCGAGGAAGAATATTAAAATGATCACGAGTAAAATGCAATAAAAAATAATGGAATTATTATAATTCGCCAAAGATACAATTTAATTTTTGGGCAATTATATAATTCATAAAAATCGAAACTGGCGACCGCGGTTAAGCTTTTATCGTTTCATTGTCTGTTTTCGGCTCTTTTATATCAAATGTTTCCGAGAGCAATTTGTAGGAGTTGAGCCTGTCACCAAAATCTTCTGTTATTGTCACCGATATAAGTTCGTCAACGTCATAATCATCTGCAAGCTGCGTTAATTTTGTTTTTATTTGTTCAGGATCGCCGGTTATCACCCTTTTGCGGTTAATTAAAATACGTTCTTGTTCATAAGCTGAAAAGGTGACATGCTTAATATCTTCATAACTAACAGGGGTTAAGCCCCCTCCTTTTTCAAATTGATTAAAACGAAAATCCATTAACGCCTGGTGCTGTCTTATTTTTTCTTCGTCTTCCGAGCAGAAAACAAATATGGCCACATTTGCCTTCTGTTCAGGCATATCCTCTGATGGCTGAAAACGTGATCTGTAGGCGACAACAGCCTCTGGACCACCGTTTGGGTTTATAAAATGCGCAAATGAAAACCCCATCCCAAAATGTGCAGCAAATAGGCCACTTTGGCCGCTTGAGCTAAGCAGCCACATAGCTGGTACGGTTTGTACCTGGGGTATAGCCCTGATTTTAGCCTGCGGAGTGCCTAATTCACCAGTATCATGAAAATAATTGCGCAGATCGTACAGCTGTTCAATAAAATCCTGCTCCCTGAACTGGTTCGAAGGATTAAGCATAGCGGCGGTGAGTCTGTCCGTCCCCGGGGCCCTGCCCATACCCAGATCAACACGGCCCGGAAACAGGGCCTCCAGCATCCTGAAATTTTCTGCTACTTTTAAAGCACTATGGTTAGGCATCATTACCCCTCCCGATCCAATACGGATATTTTTGGTTTGGCCGCCTAAATGAGCAAGCAACACCTCCGGAGTTGAACCGGCGAGACCGCCTGTATTATGATGTTCCGATATCCAAAAACGGGTATAACCCAATTGGTCAGTATATTTTGCCAGCTCAACTGTTTCCTTTACAGCTTGTTCTGCGGTAACGCCTTTACGTACTGGTGATTGATCCAGCACGCTTAGACGGATTTGTTTTGTGTTCATAATTATAATAAAACACAAAAATAACGAAGCAGTTGTAGTGCGATTGTAAAGATTTGACACCACTTGCCATTGACAGTAAACTTAAAGTAAGTTAAATTCTCCCATTGACATAGTTAAATTACTTAAACCTGGTTAACTACTTTATGGTGTAATCCATAAGAATCTGCTCTTCATAAACACTTCCCAAAATTGTCAATTGCGATTCTATTATGCCTATACCTTCTGCCAGGTAGAAATCATATATAAAACCATTTGCGTAACCACCGCTGTAATCATATTGAAAATCTATTTGTGAATGGATTACGTTGGTATAGGTTTTATTGCCGAGAGTTCTGGTGAGATTTTTTGCTACG
>DASXMZ010000141.1:0-9988 GCA_036495385.1 Mucilaginibacter sp.
ACTATTGTAAATACATAAGCGGTGATATACAAAAATCGCATGAGAGTCTGGAGCTAAGCTACAAAGATCCGGCTACCATAACCAATTGGCATAAAGATCATCAAAATCAAGCAGAGGAAGCCTTGAGATTCTTTAGGATCAAAAAGAGTGAATCAAATAGTTCTATTAACCTGTTCTGACTTCGTCGAATTATTGACGAAGGCTGACCAATTGTTAATGGATGTTAATTTTGTTAAATATCTGTTAATCAGCTATTAATAATGTATAATGGTAATGGAAATCAATTACCTTCGAAAGTATTAACAGCAGCCTAATGATAAAGAATTATTTAAAAATCGCATGGCGAAATTTAATCCGCCATAAAGCTTTTTCTCTCATCAACATCGGCGGTCTGTCGATAGGGATTGCGGCCTGTTTACTCATTTCACTTTACGTAAATTATGAATTAAGTTATGATGGATATAATACAAAAAAAGACAGGATAGTACGCATTACCAATATGATGCGCACGCCCGAGTCTGATAATGTTACTATTGCATTATCGCCAACACTTTTAGCTACAACCTTAAATCACAATTATCCCGAGGTTCAAACTGCAGTGAGGTTCGCTCCCGATAAAGCAATTATCAAGGTAAACAACCAACTGTTTACTGAAGATAATGTTTACAAAGCCGATGCCAACGTATTTGATGTGTTTGATTATCGCTTTATCGGGGGCAACCCTTCCACTGCACTTGTTGATCCCCATAACATCGTTATTACCGCTTCACTCGCCAAAAAGTATTTCGGCAATAACAATGCTATGGGTAAAAGCATTACGTGTAACAAACAACTTTGCCGAGTTTCCGGCGTACTTGCTGATCTTCCGGCCAATTCCGATCTGAAAATTGACGCCCTTCTGCCCGGAGATTTTTACAAAACCACGAAATGGCTGGATGATGATTTTGCGGTGTACACCTTCGTACTTTTTAAACAGAAAACGGATTACGCCAATTTTGCCCATAAGCTTGATGTGATATCAAAGCAGGACATACAACCTGAGCTAAATAAACAGGGAGCTGTGAAGTATTCGCTAAAATTCAGTATCGAAGCGCTAAAAGACGTACACTTCGTAGCCGGTAATATGGGCGATACAGTAAAGGGAGATAAGCAACTTGTTTATATTTTTTCGGTGCTCGCAATTGTTATATTGGTCATTGCCTTATTAAATTATATCAATCTTTCCACCGCTCGTGCCACCGAAAGGGCTAAAGAGGTAGGGGTACGGAAGGTAAACGGCGCTGTACAATCAAGCCTTATTCGTCAGTTTTTATTCGAATCGTTTTTTGTGACAGCCATAGCTTTGGTAATAGCAATTGCATTGATGTTTATAATGCTTCCATTTTTGAATGAATTGTTACAAACTAAGATCTGGCCGTCGTGGTCGTTATATAGCTTCTGGCTCATTTGTATAATTGTTTTAGCGACCTCATTGTTAACAGGCCTTTACCCAGCCTTCATATTATCGTCATTTCAGCCGATTACTGCGCTGAAAGCGAACTTTAAACATAAGGCAAAAGGTTTGACTTTGCGTAAATCAATAACTGTAACGCAGTTTGTGATGGCAACCGTTATGATTGCTGGCGCCTTTATCATGAACCGGCAAATCAATTTCATTCAGCACAAATCGCTGGGATATAATCAAAACCAGGTGTTAAACGTTGGATTACCCGACGATTCTGTGGCGCTGCTTCGTGTTAATGCTTTCAACAACGCGTTAAGGCTGCTAAGTCAGGTTAAAGAGACTTCCATACAAACCGGCCTTAGGGCGGATGACTATGGCGCTCCGATTAAATCGACAACCATGGCTTTTTCGAATGGGGTTAAAAGGGAATTAATGACAAACTATTTTTTAATTGATGAAAAATTTATCCCGCTGCTGAATATGAAACTTATTGCAGGCAGAAATCTTTCCGCCGATATGGCAACAGATAAAAAACAGGCGTTTATTGTAAATGAAGCCTTTGTTCAGCAACTTGGGTGGAAAAAGCCAATTGGCCAGTCAATAGACGGTCTTGACCACAAAGGGACAGTAATAGGAGTAGTTAAAAATTTTCATTACACTTCGATGCATAATCCCATTGAGCCCTTAATAATGGTTTATAGAACCGGTCAGAAAGCCGTTTCTATACTAGTAAAGATAAATCCAAATGATTTAAAATTTGTAAAAGACACCTGGCATACTTATTTCCCTGATGTGCCATTTAGCTATAACTTCATGGACAGCGCCTTCAATACAATTTATCAAAAAGATATTACCAGCATCAGGTTGTTTAACTACTTTACTATCCTTGCCATTTTGATAGCTTGTTTGGGCCTTTATGGATTGGCTTACCTCCTGGCAGCACAGCGCACCAAAGAAATTGGTATCCGCAAAGTGTTGGGAGCTGCAATAACGCAGTTACTGGTTTTATTGGCAAAAGACTTTGTAAAATTAGTAGCCCTCGCTGCAATTTTAGCTATTCCAATAACGTGGTTTATCATGAATGGCTGGCTCAAATCGTATGCTTATCATATTTCAATTGCCTGGTGGTTATTAACCATGCCGGTATTGGTCATATTGTTGATCTCGATGGCGGTGATAAGTTATCAAACCATAAAAGTTGCATTAGGCAACCCGGTTAATAGTTTAAGAAGTGAATAAGCAGACCAATGTTGGAGACTCAAAGCACACTAATTATACTTCAGCTGTTTGCCGCACTACCCTTTGTATATCAGTATTGGCATAATCATTCTCTATCAAACCATCGCGCATCCGCACAATCCGGTGGGCATGTTTAGCTATGTCTTCTTCGTGGGTTACTAAAATTATGGTGTTGCCTTTGGCATGAATGTCTTCAATCAGCCCCATTATTTCAATGGACGTTTTGGTATCCAGGTTACCGGTGGGTTCATCGGCCAATATGATGGAGGGGTCATTGATCAGCGCCCTGGCTACAGCCACGCGCTGGCGCTGACCGCCCGAAAGTTCATTCGGCTTATGGTCTACACGGTTGCCGAGCCCAACATTTATAAGATTTTGTTTTGCGCGTTCCAGTCTTTTTTCCTTGCTGATGCCGGCATAAACCAATGGCAGGGCCACATTGTCAAGCGCCGTATTACGGGGTAGTAAGTTAAATGTCTGGAATACAAAGCCGATCTCCTGGTTTCTCACCTCTGCCAGTTCGTTGTCGGTCATGTGGCTTACATTAATGCCGTTCAGCCAGTATTCTCCTTTTGTGGGGGTGTCCAGGCATCCCAAAATATTCATCAGGGTTGATTTTCCGGAACCGGAAGGGCCCATCAGCGCCACAAATTCTCCTTTATTGATGGATAACGATACAGACTTGAGGGCGTGAATAATTTCAGTACCTATAACATATTTACGTCCTATATCTTTAAGCGTTATTAATGGCTCCATATTTTTTTCTGTTTTGACTATTGCACGGAGTGATTTGTTACAACGGAAAGTCAGAAAAGTCCGTAAGTCGGAAAGTCCGAAAGATTAACTTTACAAGATTCCGACATTACAACATATCAACTTTACAAATGCCCTCAGCTTTTTGGTTTTCCCGCTTCCGGACTTCCGGACTTTCGGACTTCCAGACTTTCCCCCTTCAAATCAATCACTTTCGCCACCAAAAAATACTCGCCATCCGTTTTGGGCGCGTTCATTAAGGCTTCTTCGTGAGTTATTTCCTGTTTTACAACGTCCTCTCTGAAACTATTCACCTCATTGGTCATATAAACCAATGGTTCAATGCCTGAAGTGTTCAACTCGTTGAGCTTGTCCATAAAGCCGAGTATCTTGTTCATGTCCTGTATCATTTCCTGCTTTTCAACCCCGTTAAGTTCCAATCGCGCCAGGTGGGCTATCTTGTCAACGGTTTCTTCGTCTATGGTCATGCTGTTTCCAATTTTTGTTTAATAATCTCGTACACTTCATCCCGTAAGGTATCGGCATCATCCAGGGTTAAATGTGCCGTTTCAACGGGTTTGTGTACAAATATATTACAAATACCCGGCCTGCTGCCATATTGACTCCCAGTATTCCATAATACTTTCCATGTATCAAGGGAAGTCACTGGCAGAATTGGTATTTTTAACTCAATCGCCAGCCTGAAGGCGCCGTTTTTAAAAGAGCTTAATTGTGGCGGATAATCCATCGGTATGGTAGCTTCGGGAAAGATAACAACACTGATCCCGTCTTTTAATTTTTCAGCAGCGAGTTTGAAAGCCCTGAAGGACGAAATTTTACTTTCCCGGTTTACCGTGATATCTATTGTCCTGAAAAAGAAACCAAGCACCATGTTGCTGAGCAATTCCTCTTTTCCGATAAAGGCGTGGTTGTTTTTTGCCACCAGGTTTATTGCCGAAACATCGAGGTTTGATGTATGGTTGCCACAAATAATATAGGTCCGTTTCCAGTCGATGAGTTCCTCGTATTTAATCCTGAAAAATATTCCGGATACTTTAGTGCTTAAGGAAATTATTACCCGCCGAAAACCATTGATGTATTTAAAACGTGAAGGCTTACGGGAAAGAAAATATAAAACCGGCCATACCAGTATAAAAAAAAAGGCAACGCTATACCTATAAAAATAAGTATGTAATCTTTTTAGGGGTATCATCATTGAGCCCAAAAATAACCAATTACTTGTTTTCCGAAAAAATATTATACTTTTTCGAATTGCTGTTTAACGATGTTTTGAACGCTGCGGCGAATACATAAAAATATAAGGTGAACTTTTTTTAATTGTAATTTCATCGTTACCAAAAATATAAAAATTACTTACTTTCGCCCCCATGGAAACTGTTGTTAGTGGTATTCGTTCGACCGGCAATTTGCACTTGGGAAATTATTACGGAGCGGTGCAAAACTTTGTGAAAATGCAGCATGAGTATAACTGCTTTTTTTTTATAGCCGATCTGCATTCGTTAACGACTCACCCAACTCCTGGCGACCTCCACGGCAATGTAAAACAGGTATTGGTTGAGTATTTAGCCGCCGGGATTGATCCGGACAAAGCAACGATATACGTACAATCGGACGTGCCTGAAATAGCTGAGCTTTACTTATACATGAATATGAACGCTTATTTAGGTGAACTGGAGCGAAGTACTTCTTTTAAAGATAAAGTACGCGCCCATCCTGACAATGTTAACGCTGGATTACTGACTTACCCGGTTTTAATGGCAGCAGACATTATCATTCATAAAGCGACAAAAGTTCCTGTTGGGAAAGACCAGGAACAGCACCTGGAAATGGCGCGTACTTTTGCCAACCGGTTTAACAGGCTTTACAATAAAGAGTATTTCCCCGAACCCTTTGCCTTTAATTTTAGTAACAAGCTTACAAAGATTCCCGGACTTGACGGTAAAGGTAAAATGGGTAAATCGGAAGGGGAGGGCAATGCGATTTTCCTATCAGACTCGCCTAATGTTATCCGGAAAAAAGTCTCGCGTGCTGTCACCGATGGCGGCCCGATGATCGAGAACCAGGAAAAACCGGTAGAGATTCAAAACCTTTTTGACATTATGAAGGTTGTTTCAACTCCTGACACCTATAAACACTTTGATAGCCAGTATAATAATTGCCATATCCGTTATGGGGATTTGAAAAAACAGCTCGCTGAAGACATAATTACCGCCATCGCACCTGTACGGGAGCGGATAGACGAAATTTCCATTAATGGCCCTTATCTGCGCCAGGTTGCCCGTCATGGCGCCATAAAAGCCAGGGAAAGCGCGTCAAAGACAATTAAGGAAGTAAGAGAAATTATTGGTTTCAGAAGTTTTTAGTTGGTTCATAGTTGATAGTTGATGGTTCATGGTGTATATTAGGCGGAGTTTGTGCGTCTGATATAAATGAACTTTCTGCCATGAACTATGAACCATAAACCATGAACTAACACAAACATGCACATTGCTATTGTAGGAAACATAGGCGCCGGTAAAACCACACTTACCGAATTATTGGCTAAAAATTATGGCTGGGATCCTTTATTTGAAGCTGTAGACAATAACCCTTACCTGGAAGATTTTTACAGCGACATGAAGCGCTGGAGCTTTAACCTGCAAATATATTTTTTGAACAGTCGCTACCGGCAGATTATCGATATTCAGAAACAGGGCCAAAACATTGTACAGGACCGGACAATTTATGAAGATGCCTATATTTTTGCCGAGAACCTGCATGACATGGGTTTAATGACCACCCGGGACTATGAAAACTACCAATCGATATTTGATAACATAACTGAATTTATAAAACCTCCCGATCTGCTTGTTTATTTAAAAGCATCGGTTCCTACTTTAGTTAATAATATCCAACGCCGCGGCCGGGAGTATGAAAGTGGTATAAGGCTTGATTATTTATCCAAACTGAATGAAAAATACCAAAAATGGATAAATGGCTATAAACTGGGTAAGCTGCTTATTATTGATAAAGACACCCTTGACTTTGCCAATAATACCGAAGACCTGGCAACAATTGTACAATTGGTGGAGAGGGAAATACATGGGTTGTTTTAATAATAAAAAAATATAATAAAATTTGTCATTGCGAGGCACGAAGCAATCTCTTCGCATGCAATGACGCAAATGCATTGACGATGAGATTGCCGCGTCGTTCCTCCTCGCAATGACAAGTTGGGTTTTAATTATTCACTGCTAAAAATTGTCATGAAAATTCTCGGCATCATTCCCGCCCGTTACGCATCCACCCGGTTTCCGGGTAAGCCTTTGGTAGATATTGCCGGGAAAAGCATGATTCAAAGGGTTTATGAGCAGGCAAAAAAATGCGCTCATTTATCTGAGGTTATTGTCGCGACCGACGACATACGCATTTTTGATCATGTGCTTGGTTTTCAAGGCAACGTTATCATGACATCTGATGATCATCAAAACGGAACCGACAGATGTGCGGAAGTCGCCTCGCAGCAGACACAATACGACGTTATAATCAATATACAGGGCGACGAACCCTATATAGATCCTGAGCAGATAAGCAAACTCGCAACGTGCTTTAACAACCCCGATACACAAATTGCTTCGCTGGTAAAAAAGATGTTAAATGAACAGGAATTGTTCAATATCAATTCGCCCAAGGTGGTGATCAACAAACTTTCGGAAGCAATCTATTTTTCACGCTCACCATTGCCACATATCCGCGGACAGGAACAAAAAGAGTGGTTAAACCATTTTACCTATTTTAAACACATTGGTATTTATGGTTACCGGGCCGATGTTTTGCAACAGATTACCAAATTACCTGTATCCTCCCTTGAAAAAGCCGAAAGCCTGGAGCAGCTACGCTGGATTGAAAACGGCTACCGGATAAAGGTTGCAGAAACGGAACTGGAAACTTTTGCGGTGGATACGCCGGAGGATTTAGAAAGATTATTGAAAAAATAATTCTTATTTTTAAGCCATAAACTTTATTACAATGAAATCATTTAAAATTTCAGCGGTTATTTTCTTGTGCTCAATTGCATTTTTAGATAACATTTACGCGCAGAGCCAGGATTACGTAATTACTGTAGCCTGGGATACAATTATTTGCAATATCAGTCATCCGACATTCTCTCAATTCCCAAAATATAAAACAGCGGATATGCGTAAAGCAAAAGATATATATTTAGGAGCTATTAAGGAATATTATCTTGCAAAGGAAAATATATTGTATAGAAAAGTATATACAAAAGCTGGCAAACCTTTTTTTTGTGAGTATATGTCTGTAGTGGAAAAAGGCAAGGTTAATTTATACGAAAAATTCAAAACGATCCCCCGTCCGAATGCGACTGCGGATGAATTAATTGAATGGTATGTAGCCAAAGGAACCGACACAGTAAAGTTATTAAAGTCATCGGATCATACTCTTGGAGCAATATTTATTAAATCAAGGGAAAAACGTAAAAACGATTTTATAGAAATGATCTCAGACAACAAGGAAGTTTACGACAAATTTTTGGCAAACGATGATTTGAGCTTTGATAAGATCAGAAATCTCATTCATTTATATAATACAGGTGAGCCACTGAAAAATTAATTATAACACGAGCGATCATTTCATATGATCCTCTTAAAAGGCCGAAAGCCTGGAGAAGCTCCGCTGGATTGAAAACGGCTACCGCATAAAGGTTGCGGAGACAGAACTGGAGACTTTCGCAGTGGATACGCCGGAGGATTTATTAAATTTGATCAATAGAATTTAACCGCTTCATGAAAATCCTGATTACGAAGATAATCATATCGGCTATTTTAATATCATCAATCCTGAATGTAAATGCTCAGGAGCAGTACAGGGATTTGGTTATTACCCAAAAAGGAGATTCTATTCGTTGCAACATTAATCTCTTTCCTGCTATAGGGGCGATAAAGTATAAAAGTGCGGCGATGATCAGCTCCGAAAAAATTGAACCCACAAAAATTAAAGAATATTTCACATCCAACTTCAAGGTAAATGTAAGAGCGGTATATATTGACAGCTCAAAAAAACCTGTCTATATGATGTTTGTTGAGAAGGGAAAAATTAATCTTTTTCAACGGGCCGATGGTTGCAGTATTTGCAGCGGCGGAACGGAAACGACTGTTTCAACCGACAATTGGTATATTGCTAAAGGCTCGGATCATGTGACTGCTTTTAAAAGTACCGGAATAATGTTTGACAAGGAGAAGCGAAAAAAAATCTTTGCTCAAATGCTTAAGGATAACCCGGCTGTTTATAATAAATATTTAGCTGAAGATAAATTTGGCTTTAATGATCTTAGAAATTTTGTTCATCTGTATAATACCGGTGAGGCATTGAAGGATTAAATACGGAACGACATATTGTGTCTATGTAATCGGACGCTAAAAATCATAAGCCTGGAACAATTACGCTGGATTGAAAACAGCTGCCGGATTAAAGTTGCGGAAACGGAATTGGAAACTTATGCTGTGGATACGCCGGAAGATTTGGAAAAACTTATTAAAAAAATAATTCCTATTTTTAAACTATGAACTTTATCACAGTGAACGCTTTTAAAATTTCAGCAGTTATTTTTTTATGTTTGGTTGCATTTCTAAATAAAATTTATGCGCAAAAAGATTATATAGTTACCAAAAATCATGACACGGTTTTTTGTAAGATAAAAACAGATTCATATGGTGAATATAGTCTCGCTTATAAATACAAGGTTAATAAAAATGACGACTTCGTTAAAATTGATAGCAATGTAATAGCATATCATCTGGCTAAGGATTCGGCAATTTATTTGCTAAAAAACATACAAGGTTTCACGTTTAGGACATATCTTAAAAGGTTTGTAAGTGGCAGAATTAATCTATATGCGTATGCCCATGATGAATCTTCATCATTAAACATGCGTGGAAATTCCGAAACATATTTATTTGCCGAAAAAGGTGAAAATGGCGTGGTACAGATAAAACATACTTACTTGGCTATATTAGGCAATGCCGATTCTGAAAAAGATGAAAAGGCTTTTTTAGACTTAATCGCAGATAGTCCAAAATTACTTGAAGAATTCAAAAAAAAATCCAACAACTTTTATTATATTCTTAAATATGTAAAAGCCTATAATGCTGAGTATACCGAAAACAACAAGCAGGTAAAATAAGAACTATCGAATTACAAAACTTTAACTTTTTGTTGAATTTTAGAAAACGCGAGAGCTGCTGAAGTATAAAAATTGTTGAAGATAGTTGGAGACTTATGCTGCGGATATTTCTGGAGATTACTTAATTTAAAAATATTACAATTTTCAAATTAATGGAGGCCACGTCCGTCTTCAATTTACAAATCTTCAACTCGCTAAATTCTCAAATCAAAACGTTTTCCACATTTGATAACATCGTAAACCTAACTCCAAAAATTTTCTTACTTTTGCATCCCGTACACAAACAATTTGTTCCGGCCTAAAGCCGGTTAAATTCAACAATCATGACTAAATATATATTTGTTACGGGC
>DASXMZ010000142.1:0-3425 GCA_036495385.1 Mucilaginibacter sp.
CAAAACCGCCTTTCATTTCTTTAAGGCCTTTTTCACTCATATTAATTCCTTTAACTCTCTTCAGCAATGTTGTCATTGCGTTTACCGCATCTTTTGGGTTTGTTGTACTTACATACATTTCGGCATAGGGCATCTGCTGCATTGAGACATAGGCGCCCTGTGCATAAGATAGATGAAGGTTTGTGCGCAGCTGTCTAAAGAGCAAACCGCTGAATGCGCCCATCCCCAATCGGAATGATATGTAACTATCATCAGTGAACTTAGGGGCATTCATGATAGCGCCTATGTAGTTGGTGGCCAATTCTCTTTTTTCCACGAGTAGTTTGTTATCTGTGAAATGAGGCACTTGGTATGCCGGTTGAGTAAAGGGCCGTGAGGGCATAGATGCAAAAGCTAACTTTACTCTATTTACCAGCTCATCTTTTTCGATGTTACCAACCACAACTAAAAAAACCTGGTTTTTATTCAGGATTGAAGTGTAATAATTCTTCAAATCATCGACCGTTAGCGCATTCAGGCTTTTGACAGTTCCGTCCGGATCGGTTGCATATGGTGTACCCTCAAAGCCGTTTTTCATTATGAGCTGATCGAGTGTCGCATCCGGAGATGATTGAATCTGTTTTGCCCTGTTAATCAGCTTATTTTTCAACAGCTGAACCTCATTTTCGTTAAATACCGGGTTCATAATTGCCTCGGTAAATAAATCCCATGCCTGGTCGAAATATTTATCCATACAGTTAAAGTTGATATACCCATAATCCTGCATAGATGAACTTCCTACTAATATGTTATATTTATCCTCGACATCTTTAAATTCATTTCCTGAGTATTTTTTTGTGCCACATTGTGTAGCCGCTTCAATAGCAAGACTCTCAATACCCGCCTTGTCCGGTGGATAATTAAAAACACCTCCCCTAAAATAAAGCCGGGCATTAATAATACTTTTATTTGTTGGTTTAAATATTACTTTAATACCGTCAACGTCAAATGAGGAAGTTTGTGATTGCCCCCAAACGTTTGTAAAACCTGAAATTAACAGGATAATGACGAATATGTACTTTCTCATTTTATTAGTTTTCTTTAAAAAATTCTTCGGGTTTTATTTTTTCTTTTAAATCAGGACTGATAAGAAGTCCGGCACAATAAGGTTTATCTTTTATATACTTTTTTACATAACCCTGTAGATCGGATTTATTAACTTTTTGAAGATTATCGGTATACCCCGCAAAATAGTCTAACGATGCCGCAGACCACCAAAAGGAAAGTACTTGAACAAAATCGGTGGTTACTTCTTCTTCACGCGCTTTTCTTACAATAAACTTCACCTTGGCAGTTTCAATCTGGTCATCTGTTAAATAATCGTCCATATCCCATTGGGCAATTTGTTTTTTTACTTCTGCCAGGCATTCTTTTATTTTATCGGGATTTGGAACTACATTTAACGAAATTGGCCCAACGTGCGCCAGCGTTGTATATCCTATGCTCACCGAGGTCGCCAGTCCTGTTTGCACCAGCGCTTTACTCAATTTTGATGAGTTTTGACTTAATATGTACGAGAATATATCGGCGGCGTACGTCGCCGATATATTGTTGCGGGTATCGGGACCCTGCCATTCAAATCTCATAACCGGCACTTTCGACAAGTTCGATTCGACAATAAAGTAATCAGTCTTAGTAAGGGGGTCAAATTCGGGAACAGGCCATTTTTTAAAAGGATCGAAACCTGACGAGGTCCATCCGCCATATATTTTTTCAATGTCTTTGAATACGTCATCGTGCTTTACATCACCAGCTACAGTTAATAATGAATTATTGGGGAAATAATACTTATTTCTGATTGAATCCATCAAATCGGGTGTTGCTGTATTAATAATTTTATGATTCCCAATTGGATTTTTACGACTATATAGACCTCCCCATAAATGATGCTCCATAGCGTCGTTCAAGGCAAAACCAGGATTTGATTCCTGACGCTGAAATTCATCATCAACTACTAATTTTTCTTTTTCCATTTCCCTTTCATCAAACTTAGGATAGCGGATGGCCGAATTCATAAATTTCAGGCCCTGCTTAAGGTTGTAGGCCGGCAACGTGAAATAATAATTTACGTACTCAAAAGATGTGGAACCATTGAACTGCATGCCCAGGTCACCCACCCTGTTTAAAAACTCTTCCTGGCTCGAATAATCCTTATTAGCCTTGAAAAACATGTGTTCATATAAATGACTCAGTCCATTAAATTGTGGCGTTTCTGTATACGCCCCATTCTTACATGTTATCATTATTGTAGCCAGCGGCACACTATTATCCTCAACTACCAGGACGTCCAAGCCGTTAGGCAGCGTATGCAAAAACATATTAGCGGGAAGATTTTTCTGGGCTCGCAGCAATAACGGGAAAAGAAGTAGGATAAGCGGGTAACTTTTCTTTGTCATAAAGGTTCAAGTTTTAAAGGCGTTAAATTAATAAAACAATTTAAGTTTCACCATTTAATCGTAAATAATACAAAACTAGATTTCTCTGTTAACGGGTTTAAAATATTGCATAAATCAATCATTCCCATTAAATCCATAGACAAACATTAAAGTGAGCTCTTAAAAAAAGTTATTATTACTTTTACGGGGCATCTCCAATAGTGTTAATTCATGTCGGTACTATTATTTACTGTTATTATTCTAATTGGTTCATACGCAGCAGGTTTATTAGGTTCGTTAACCGGACTTGGCGGCGGAGTCGTAATCATCCCTTTACTCACCTTATTATTAAATGTCGATATACATTATGCTATTGGCGCGTCGTTGGTTTCTGTGATTGCCACATCATCAGGATCTGCTGCCGCGTACGTTAAAGAGGGGATAACCAATTTGCGACTGGGCATGTTTTTAGAGATAGCAACAACCTGCGGGGCGTTATGCGGCGCTATATTGGCTATTTATATTCCTACCCGTTTAATCGCTATAATTTTTGGTGTGATTTTAATTTTTTCTTCTATAATTTCATTACGTAAAAAGGCAGAAAACATCACCAATAAAAAAAGCCCGCTTGCCGAGAAACTTAGTCTTAACGGAACATACCCTTCAAATGATACGATTGTTGAGTATAGTATAGTTAACGTCGGCGGTGGCTTTTTTATGATGATTTTTGCGGGGGTTATTTCGGGCTTGTTAGGTATCGGGTCGGGTGCGTTAAAGGTAATTGCAATGGATACGATTATGAAAGTACCCTTTAAAGTATCAACCACCACCAGTAATTTTATGATAGGGGTCACCGCTTCGGCCAGTGCAGTAGTTTATCTCCAACGCGGTTACATCAGTCCGGGTCTTTCCATGCCCGTTGTGATAGGAGTATTACTGGGAGCATTAACAGGATCAAAAATATTAGTAAATAGCCCATCTTCGAGGTGGCTAAGATGGGTATTTGCTATT
>DASXMZ010000143.1:0-5079 GCA_036495385.1 Mucilaginibacter sp.
AAGCCTATCTTTTTCGTCTTTTGCGCTGTTGTCATCTCTCCTGCTGTTTTTGGTTGTGGCTGTGCCGAACGATTTGAAATAGCTAAGCCTTACGATGGGCGTGTAGCTGGATTCTCCCTTGAAGTCAACATATACCTTGCTCGAAAACGCATCCCTGGTAAGGTTCCCGATATAGCTACTGTAATGTGCTGAAGTTAAAATATCGGCAACCGACAATTGAAAGCTTCCCCCGTTATTATTCAGTTCTTTTTTTATACCGGCATTCAGCGCACCATTTCCCGAAATTGCGGAAGTTCCATAATAGGATGACGTATTATAATAACCAGAAACTTCGAGCGAAAGTTGCTTCGGTAACTTAAAGGTTTCTGTAAAATTTACTGATCCGGAAAAATAGGTTTTTTCAAACGGCACAGGCGTGTAATCTACCCGATACTGATGCGGCCCGGCAATAATATTATAACTCATATTCCACCAATCGGTTATTTTAATGGGGATGTTTACTTGCAAAGTGATATTTTTTTGCCACGCAGCATTTTGCGGTGAGAGGTAAACTATGCCTTTTGTTGGGCCCGTAGCTACCTGTGTTGATAAAATGGGATTATCATCCCTGCTCAGTAAAAGAGAAAACAAATAATTATGGAAATTATAATCCATCCTTAAATTATGTGTCACTGTTGGTTTTAATGCAGGATTACCCGTAAAAACTGATACCGGATCGTTATAAGTGACATAAGACGCAAGTTCGCTGTAGGATGGCCTGCTGATCCGATTGGTGTAAGATAAAGCTAATGAAGAATGATCACCCAGCTTTTTGGAATAAAAGACCGATGGAAATAGTTTTCCAAGTTTCCGGTAGACGATATACAGCGGACCGACATTTTTATCTGTACTGTTATGGGAATACTCGTATCGCGCGCCGAAAACTATACTGGAAGAGGTATCTATTTGCAGATTCGAAGTAGCATAGGCGGCCCCGATCACTTCCCTGGTCACCAGGTTACTGGAGATACCAACACTGCTCAGCATCCAATTATTATTGACCAGGTTTTCTATACCCGAGGTGCTCGACGTTTTTGTATAAGTTCCCTTTACACCCGTTTCCAATTTCCATTTGGGGTTTAATTGTTTCATATAATCTGTCGTAACAACCCCAACCTGTATCAGCGTATTCGCCAGGTCACGCTGTCGCGGCGAATATAAACTATCCCCTGCCCCAACCTCGTTACCATGATTGTCGATAAAAGAACTTTGAACTTCGGTTGGGCCGTAATTTTTGTAAACAATATAATCGGCATCCATGCGCAAATTTTCATTCTTGCTGAATTCCTTGTCCAGGTATACACTGCCGATAATATCCCTTGAGTGGATGGCACCATTTATATAAGAATTGAACAATAAAACAGAATCCGGCCGAAGGGCATAAACTCCGTGGTTATTAGAATGACTTTGATTAAAACCTGCTGTATAATCCAGGCTGCCACCAATAGTTGTTCCCTTATCTAACTGCACATCCGCACCTAACCGGGCGCTGTTATAATCGGAGGCTGGTTTACCTGTGCCATTGTATTGAAACGAGGTTTGGCCGCCTATGGCGCCGACGTCTTCGGTTCCATTAGCAAGCAAATTATAATAGCCCCGGTCGCCCGAATAAGAATAAGAGCCGTACAGGTTGACTTTACCGGCATTATGGTTTAAATTAATTCCGGCGGAAGCCTTCGCTCCTTTTCCATAACCTGCTGTGGCTGTAACAGAGCCGTTTGTACCGGATCTTTTATTTTTTTTGGTTACGATATTGATTAACCCGGCGTTGCCTTCTGCATCGTATTTGGCTGGTGGCGTGTTCAGTAATTCTATTTTATCGATGTTGTCGGCACTCATATCGTCTAGTAATGCAGTCAACTGCGTCATAGACATCCGCATCAGCTTGCCATCTAGCATCACCATCACGCCGCTTTTGCCATTTAAGGTTATACTGTTATCCCGCGGATTGATAACCACCCCAGGCGAACGTTCCAGCACTTGTAATACCGAACTGCCCTTAGTCATGATGCTGCTTTGAACGTTAACCACAAGGCCGCCGGGCTCTTGCTGCACCAATGGCCTGTCCGAACGGATCACAACTTCGCCTAATTGCTTACTAACCTGGTTTATAATCAGCGTTCCAAAGTCCTTCGTCAGGTGATCTGATGATAGCTCAAATACCGGCGAAATCCAGGTTTGGTAGCCGATACTGCTTACGCGGAGTATATATTTCCCACTATCAACCTGATCAATAGTAAACATACCTTTTGCATCTGTAAGAGTAACTTTTACCGTTGTGCTATCTATACTTTTTAATAAGGTAACGCTAGCAAATTGTATCGGCTGACCATCGGAAGCAGTGACCTTGCCGGAGATCTGGCCAAAGCTATCCTGCAAAAGAAAAAAGGATGAAATATAAATGAGCAAGTATTTCATGCGATAGTTTTGTTTTCCATCAAAGAAATACATACGCGCACGGTTCAAAAAATCGGATTGACAACTGTGTCCCACCAATTGACTAAATACAGCAAACTGCTTAATTAGCTATAAAACCACAGCTAAAACCGGTCTGCCGGATTATCAACTATACTACTTGCATTTGGTCAATTAGTAAGCGCAGTTGGTGTATCGGATTACACAAAATTGATCCATTAGCTGTACCTTTAACTATGGCTGCTGTTCTATCCAATCAAAACTGGTTAATAAAATATAAGTTGTATCATCTTCCATTCTGGATTTTGTACAACTATCTTTTATGGGCGCTAAAAGTAAATAGCCCGTTGGGTGCTGCCAGTACAATATTCTTTTCGGTGTTTTTCGTGAAATTTATTTTTTATGTGATTTTTCCGGCGATTGCGGTGTATTTCAACCTTTATTTTTTAATCCCAAGGTTCCTGGAAAAGGATAGGTATATCGAATATATTAGCTATTTGGTGCTTACTATAATCATTTGTGCGGCATTGATTGTTCCGGGTTATTACATCACTTCATATCTTTACGGCGGCACGGTGGAAACGGTTTACAGAGTGCATGGGCCTAATAAATTTTATCAGCTATTTAAAGAAGATCCCTTGCGTTCAACTATAGCATGTACTACGCTTGCCATGAGCATTAAATTAACAAAGAACTGGATCCAGACCGAAAGGAGACAGCGGCAGTTGGAAAAGGAAAAACTGGAGACCGAACTGAAGTTTTTAAAATACCAGTTTAATCCGCACTTTTTATTTAACAGCATCAATTCCATCTTTTTTTTGATTCATAAAAACCCGGATATGGCATCTGAGTCGTTAGCAAAGTTTTCTGAATTACTCAGGCATCAGCTTTATGAGTGCAACGAAAATCAGATACCATTGAGTAAAGAGATTGCTTATCTTGAAAACTTTATCGAGCTGGAAAAATTAAGGCAAAACGAGGATGTAGAGGTAAATTTCGAAGTCAACGCGTTGCAAACGGATCATTTGGGTATAGCTCCGTTTATACTGATGACCTTTGTTGAAAATGCATTCAAACATATTTCAAGGCATTCTGAAAAGTCAAATTGGATCGTGATCAAACTTACCGTTGATAAATTGCACCTTGACCTTTTTGTTGCAAATAGCAAATCGCCCGGCGACATGACGCAAGTAGTAAACTATGGCGGCATAGGTTTAAAAAATGTGCAGCGAAGACTTGACCTGGTTTATCCTGAAAATTATAAACTGGACATAAAAAATGAAGATGACCGTTTCGAAGTGCGGCTCCGGGTTACCCTGACTGAACTTGTGCTCTCCCCCACTATGCAAATGGCCTGATTTAAATACGATGATGATTAATTGTGCAATAATTGATGATGAGCCCTTAGCCCGTGAAGGGTTATCCAACTATGTGCGGGAGGTCGATTTTTTACAATTAGCAGGAACGTGCGAAAATCCGTTGGAGCTAATAAAACTAATGGATGATCGCCAGGTTGATCTTATTTTTCTGGATATCCAGATGCCCAAAATGAACGGTATAGATTTTATTAAGATCATGCCTAAGCCTCCAATGGTGATCATCACAACAGCATACCCAAGTTACGCACTGGAAGGTTTTCAGCTAAACGTGCTCGATTACCTGTTAAAGCCTATCACATTTGATCGCTTCTTCAAATCAGCAAATAAGGCACGGGACTATCATCGCCTTGTTACCAATTCGGCATCGACGGGTATGCAGAACACCGAAACCGACGAAAAGTATTTCTTTATAAAATGTGGCAACAAATATGAAAAGTTATATTTTGAAGACATCCTATTTGCCGAAGGTCTGCAAAACTATGTGTCTATTTATACAACAAAAGGCAAGTATGTAACGCTGCTAAATCTTAAAAACCTGGAACAGAATCTCAACAGCAAATCGTTTATCAGGGTACACAAATCATATATCGTATCGACAGCTAAAATAGAAGGCATTGAAGGAAATGAGATATTTATCCAAATTCACAAAATACCAATCGGCAGGAATTACCGCGAACAAGTGATACAACAGGTGGTAATGAACAAAATGCTGGATAAAACGAAACCGGTATAATGTTTCTGTTTCTTTAATTTTTAGATCGGGTATTGTTTAAATTTTTAATTTAGCAATCGATTGCATTAGATACATGAAAGAAAACCGATTTATAAATATCCTGAAAATCAGCACATCGTTGATGTCTTTATTTTTATTAACTTCTGAGTTGGCAATTGCGCAAAACAAACAACCTTCTACCAAAACTTCAGCTAAATCGGCATACAGTTCAGGTATTTACCGAAATTATTTTCGTGAGGCCGGTTACAGTCAGGCAGACATTGATAACAAATTATCGAAAGCCTACTACGATATTTTTGAAGGCCCTCATCGTGTTTATTTTGAGGTAGGCGATTCTATGGCCTACGTGTCTGATATAAAAAATCATGACGCACGTACGGAAGGCCTTTCCTATGGGATGATGATTGCCGTACAGCTTAATAAAAAGGATGTTTTTGATCGCATATGGCGGTGGTCTAAGAAATATTTGCAGCATCAGGATGGGCCAAGAGCAGGTTACTTTGCGTGGAGCAT
>DASXMZ010000144.1:0-4638 GCA_036495385.1 Mucilaginibacter sp.
AAAATTGATCAACAAACATTTAAAACTTAAACATATTATTAAACTTTTACTTAACCGATAGATTATGATATTCTCTAAATCCGAAAAAGTGTTATTGGTAGCTCCCAATATATTCTCGGTTCAGCTAATGGCCGAAAATAAACAAGTTAGACACATCACTTCTATTGAGCGTGTTTTCCCAACCATTTTTGAAATGCAGCCTAACATAATAGTTTTTGATTATGACTATTTAAGTGAGGACATGGAACATGTATTGCGCCGGATACGCAGAAATTCATTCTATAAAAAAATTAAAATATGCTGTTTCAAAAGCAGCCCCAATAACAGGATAGATTCGTTCCTGGAAGTTTTAGGAGTTGATCACGTAATCTATAAAACAGAATTGCAAAACCAAACAGGCGCCTCTATCACACAGGTTAAATCAATATTTGATAAGGCCGTTACAAATCTGTTGGTCAACGCTTCTTTAGAAACCAGGAAGTTTCTAAAAATCGAACATTCAAATCTGTTAAACGACTAATTACAGTTAATCTGAAAATTGATAACCAATAAAAGATTATCAATTTATAAATTCAAATTTGGTATAAGGTACAAGTACTTCCGGCACTTTAATACCAGCATCTGTTTGGTTATTCTCAAGCAAAGTAGCCACAATACGGGGCAATGCCAGCGCACTGCCATTAAGCGTATGAGCCAGTTGCATCTTTCCCTCTGCATTACGGAAACGCAATTTTAACCGGTTGCTCTGAAAAGTTTCAAAGTTCGAAACTGACGATACTTCCAGCCAACGCTGTTGTGCCGCACTCCAGGTTTCCATGTCATAAGTTAAAGCAGAAGCAAAACTCATGTCGCCGCCGCACAAGCGCAGCACACGATAGCGTAAACCTAATTTCTGTAATAATCCCTGCACATGCATACTCATTTGTTCCAGTGCCTCGTATGATCTTTCCGGATGGGCAATTTGAACTATCTCAACTTTATCAAACTGGTGCAAACGGTTTAATCCGCGCACATGAGCGCCGTATGAGCCGGCTTCCCGGCGGAAACAAGGTGTATAACCACAATTTTTTACCGGCAATTCATCCGCTTTTAAAATCACATCGCGGTACATATTGGTAATCGGCACCTCGGCAGTAGGTATCAGGTATAAATTATCTAAACCTACAAAATACATCTGGCCTTCTTTATCTGGCAACTGTGTTGTTCCGAAGCCAGATGCTTCATTTACCAGCAAGGGCACTACAACTTCACTGTAACCGGCTTTTTCAGCTTCATCTATAAAATAATTGATCAACGCGCGTTGCAGCTTTGCACCTTTTCCTTTGTATACTGGAAAACCTGCACCTGTAATTTTAACGCCAAGCTCAAAATCAATCAGGTTATATTTAGCGGCAAGTTCCCAATGCGGCACCGCGTTAGGCGACAACGCAGGCACGCTTCCATTTTCCAGAACTACCTCATTGTCTTCCGCGGTAAGTCCTTTGGGCACTGAACTATGAGGCAGGTTCGGTAACAGTACGAGCTTTTGATTCAACTCTTCCTCAATAGAGGTCAAAGTTTCTCCTAACTGTTTTATATCCTCTTTCCATGTGCTGGTTTTTGATTTAACAATTTCCGCTTCATCCTTTTTACCGGCCCTCATCAATTCGCCAACCTGCTTTGCAGCAGCATTCGCTTCGGCCGATATACTATCCAAATTGGTTTGAGTTTGACGGCGTTTTTCGTCCAGTTGAATAATTTCATCGACCAGAAGCGGCTGTTTAAAATTTTTTACAGCCAAACGTTCTAAAACCTTCTCCCTGTTATCGCGGATATAACTAACTTGCAGCATTGATTTATTTTTAGGGCAAAGATATAATTAGTTTAAGTAGTTCATAGCTGATGGTTCATAGTTCATGGCCGGATTTGAAACGTTTTAAAGTATAATATTAATCAGGAAATGAGCTCCGCAGCTACTATGAACTATCAACCATGACCCATGAACCAAAAAAAAGGCAAACTATACTTAGTACCCACCCCAATTGGCAACCTCGAGGACATGACCTTCAGGGCGATACGCATTTTAAAAGAAGCCGATTTGATATTAGCTGAGGATACCCGTACATCTGCTCCGCTGTTAAAGCATTTTGAAATTCACCAAAAAGTATTTTCGCATCACCAGCATAATGAACACCAGTCGACGGGAGAAATTATTCGCTTTTTAAAAGAAGGTAAAAATGTGGCCCTGATATCCGATGCCGGCACGCCCGCTATATCCGACCCGGGTTTTTACCTGGTGCGGGAGGCGTTAAAAAATGATTTGGATGTTGAATGCCTGCCGGGTGCAACGGCTTTTGTTCCTGCCCTGGTTAATTCGGGGTTTCCTACGGATCGTTTTTGTTTCGAAGGATTTTTACCGCTAAAAAAAGGACGGCAAACCCGTTATAAAACATTAGCTACCGAAGAACGAACGATTATACTTTACGAGTCGCCGCACCGTTTACTAAAAACATTGGATGAAATGGCTAGTTTCTTTGGTGCCGAACGGCAAATATCCGTATCGCGCGAGCTGACAAAAATGTTTGAGGAAACCGTGAGAGGTACTGTTGCCGAAGTAAAAACTTACTTTGAAACGCATCCTGTAAAGGGGGAGTTTGTGATATGTGTAAGTGGTAGCCTCACCCAACCCTCTGTAAAGAATAATAGCCTATGAAAAGACAAAATAAGCTTTTGTTTTTTAATTCCCTCCCCCGGGAGGGGTGCGGCTGACTGTGCGCAAAGGCAGGGAGGGGTTTGTCCGCCATAAACGTTGTAGAAACCCCTACCTCCCCTTCCCCAAGGAAGGAATCGCACGTGCCCATTGCCTCTTTTTAAGTTAATGTCAAATAATGGGCTATTACTCTCCAAAAGAGAGGGCTTAAAAAGGCAATTTAAAGTTGAAATTCCATCAAAATGCATATATGGAAACCTATTTAAACAGCGTAAAAAAGCGTTTTGAATATTACAAAATGCTCGGCGAGAAAACATTTGAACAGCTGAGTGATGAGCAGCTTTTGTGGTGCTATAACCAGGAAAGTAATAGTGTGGCAACTATTGTGAAACATATTTCGGGCAACATGTTGTCGCGCTGGACGGATTTTTTAACAAGCGATGGCGAAAAACCGGGACGCAACAGGGATTCGGAATTTGAAAATGATATCAAAACCAGAAAAGAGCTTTTGGATAAATGGAATGAAGGCTGGGATTGTTTGTTTAATGCGCTGGACTCCATACATGCAGATGACTGGCAAAAAACAATTTATATACGAAGTGAGCCTCATACCGTTGTAGATGCGATTAACAGGCAATTAGCGCATTATTCATACCATGTAGGGCAAATTGTCTTGATCGGGAAAATGTTAGTAGGCTCAAAATGGAATTCACTTTCCATTCCGAAAGGAAAATCGCAGGCGTTTAATGCAGATAAATTTTCAAAACTAGGAAAGGCTAATCCATAAACAATTAAAAAATAATTGCGTCATTTGCGGTTCTTGTGTATTGTCGGGAACAGGGCATTTACGCAACACTATTGATTTTGATGAAAAAAAATATTTTATTATCCATCTTTTCAGGTTTAATGCTTTGGCTTGCCTGGCCGCCAACTCCCTACACCACCTTTTTACTTCTCGTCGGGTTTGTACCAATGCTGGTGGCGATAGAAAATATAATTCAATCAAAAGAAATAAAAAAAGGAAAAAAGATATTCGGTATTACTTTTCTCGGCTTTTTTATCTGGAATACGCTATCCGTTTATTGGGTTTACAACGCTTTAAAAATGATTGGCGGTGCAGTTGCGCTTCCTATTTCTTTAATTCCATACTCCTTAGCGCCGTTATTAATGGCATCAACCTGCTGGTTATATTTCAGGGCAAGGCTTATTACTAACAGAGGCTGGAGTCTGTTTGGCTTAGTTTGTTTTTGGATAGGATACGAATACCTAAACCAAAGCTGGGACCTCAATTTTCCATGGATGACTTTAGGGAACGGCTTTGCTGTATCGCATCAATGGGTGCAATGGTATGAATATACAGGTGTTTATGGCGGTACTATTTGGGTGTGGATTTTAAATATATTGGCATTTCTGATTTATATTGGTTTAAGAGAAACTTCAAACAAACAGTTGAGAATAAAGCTCATTTGGGCATTTGTTATAGCTTTGGTTTTACCACTCACTTTTTCACTATATAGATACTATAGTTACCAGGAACAACCTGACCCCTCAAATATTGTTGTGGTACAGCCAAATATTGATCCTTATGCAAAAGTGACATCTATTCCCCCTGCGAAGCAGATCAGTATATTAACCCACCTTTCCGATTCATTAGGACAAACGAATACCGAATTTTTCATTTGGCCCGAAACGGCAATTCCAGAAGCGTTAAACGAGGAAACTATACGTACAAATGCCTACTTTTTGCAGGCTCAAAATTTTTTAAATAAATATAAAAACGGTAATTTAATAACCGGCATTGAAACTTTTAAGATATATAACAACCGAGCTACCAAGACAGCCAGTCCGATGGATGCCCAAGGCAACCAGTTTTATGATGAATTTAATGCGGCAGTAAACATTGAGAACTCGGCCACTGTGCAATTTTATCATAAATCAAAACTTGTACC
>DASXMZ010000145.1:0-8447 GCA_036495385.1 Mucilaginibacter sp.
TTGCTCTATCTTTATTTTAATGTGAACGAGTTCCTGACCCCGTTCTTTAAGATGAAAGAATCGGAAGCAGGCTACTTAAAGGATATGTTTACCGGATCGTTCGCTTTTATGTTTTGGTTTGCCATCTTAACAGGCATTGTACTTCCGATTATTGTTTTATTGTTCAAACAGGGGCGTAAACCTTTACCCATGTTTATCGTCGGCATTATGGTAGTGGTGGGCGCATGGTTCAAACGATATTTGATCGTTACACCCACCTTACTGCATCCGTTTATGCCTATGCACGATGTGCCCCAAATGTACCACCATTATTTTCCAAGCTGGGAAGAATGGGCTATCACATCCGGTTCACTGGCCGGAGCAATATTAATAATAGCCCTGCTTTGCCGGATATTCCCAGTTATTCCTATTCAAGAAACTTTAGATGAACGTCATGAAATTGCTCAATAAAAAACTCATAGTATTATTTACCATTATTTTACTGGTACCATGTTTTAATGGTTTTTCGCAAGGCGCCGGAAAAGGCAATTTAAGTGTTGCCATTAACTACTTTGTAGTAAACAACAAAGTCCCATACCTGTTGGTAAAGGTAAAGACCAAAATAAACGGACGTTTTCAACCGGTTGGGGGCATTGGCCTGAAATTGTTCCTGGATAAAGATACCACCGGGACATTTATAGGCAAAGCTGTTACCAATGACAAGGGTGAAGCTGCATCAATGATACCTTCTTCCCTTAAAAATAAATGGGGCACAACAACAAAGCATACATTTCTTGCCCAATTTGACGGCGATAAGAAATACAATGCCGCAAGTGCTGATCTCACTGTTGCCAAAGCAAAAATTTTGATTGGCACAACCAGCGGCAAATCTATTGCGGTTAAAGTGCTGGAAATGAAGGATACCGCATGGGTTCCGGTCAAGGGCGTTGAAATTAAAATAGCGGTAAGGCGTTTGGGCGGAGACCTTCCTGTAAATGAAACGCCAACGTTTACGACCGATTCAACCGGCCAGGTTTCAGCTGATTTTAAAAGGGACAGCATTCCTGGCGGCGAGACAGGGAAGATCACCCTCGTGGCCAAGATTGAAGATAATGATCAGTATGGTAATCTTTCTATAGAAAAGACCGTTCCCTGGGGAAGCAAATTTGTATCGACGAGCGATTTTTACAAAAGGGCTCTTTTTGCGACGAGAGACAAAGCGCCTATCTGGCTGATATTTATTTCCAGCGGTATTATTATAGCGGTATGGATGATTTTGATTTTATTAGTAAGAAATATCTTCAAGATCAAAAAGCTCGGAAAGGAAATTCAGTAAGCTTAAACTCGATTTCTTACAACAAAAGCGTTGAAGGATTACCTGAAGAATAAAAATGAGGAAACGGATTTTATTAACCTGAGTTCGATTATTAAAAAGCAGCAATTTGATTAGAGGTAGTTGAGTGATAGCTAATCGATGGTTTTTTAGGCAGAAAAGAATAAGCAATTGATCCAACAGCTGGCGCGGGAACTTTCCATGATTAAAGAAAAGGGCCTTATAGGTAAAACCGAAGACTAGTCCTTATCAACCACTGTAAAAGAACATTTAACGGGAACTACCAATCTGGGGGTTGAAAATAATGCCCCTGCCTAATATTGAAGAAAAATGATGAGCAAGTCAGTATATCAAACTAAATGGTAAAGACATGCCCGAAATCCTGGATTGGAAATGGAAATAAATTAAAAGCTCTTCTAATTTTCAGAAGGGCTTTTAATTTAAAACTCACTTTTTACTTAACGCATATTTCCGGTACAGGTAACTTCTAGCACCATTATTTTAAGTTTTCCGGAATTACCAATAAAGGGATGCTTATCAGATCGGCCATCTTTTTGGTATGGCTGCCATTTATTATCTCATTAAAAAAACCGTGCCCGCGATGAACCATCGCCAAAACATCGACTTGCCCATGGTGACAAAGCCAGTTGAGACCTTTTTCGGGTTTCTCACTCCGAACGATCCGGTAATGAATATGCGGATAATCAACCTTTTTGGAAATTTCTTCCAGGAATTGCTCGAGTGATCCTCTTAATTTTTCGCCCGGCCATTTTTTATCTATGATATGAGAGACCAATAACTCCGCATTTAAGGGTCGTATTACCTCAATCAGCTCTTTTATTATTTGAAGATCTTTTTCACGTTCCGTAAAACCGGTTGCAAAGGCAATCTTTTTTATGGGGGTAATTGCGGCTACAACGGGCACGAGCATTAGTAAGCCTTTTGCCGCATCGATCATTTTACGACTATGGTTTCCTAATAAAAATGTACCCAACCGACCATTACCGTGTGTGGCCATCACAGTCATTTCTATATTGCCTTTTTCAACCAATGTATTTAAAACATCGGTTACCGAACCTAATTCATTCACAACACTAATAGTGGGTTTAAAGCTAAAACTATGGTCATTTTTAATCAGCGAATCCTTAAGCTCTTTTAGTTCTTCTTCGCTGTCCTTGTTTAATTCATCATATTCCGACGCCGTCCAACTCACGAAACCGGCATCGGGGACTTCCGCCGGTACGCTAAAGGCATTACATAAAATCAGGTTTTTCTTTAATTGAGCTGCCAGGGAATAGCCGTATTCAGCTGCATGTTTTGCATTAGCCGAGAAATCTGTTGCAACGAGTAAGGTTTTCATACTTTTTGTTTTAATGATCTGATGTTTAAAGTTGATGATTGTAAGTCGTCAAAACAATGATCATAGTCATGTAGAGGTATGATTCTACGCACACGCTACATATAAGTATGAACATTGTATTATCTCATCGTAAGCGGGTCGGTGACATGTACAAAGCCATTTCGAGCCTTTTATCTAGATCATAGATATCAGGATATTTAATCAAAATTCCCTTTTCAACCTCACAGCAATGTAGGTGACTTTTACAGGGACCGGAATTTTAAGGGCAATATTCCTGGTGAGATGATGCTTCAATGCCCGGTCTAAGAGGGCCTTTCTTTTGTCATCTTTATTGCATGCTAATAATAAGTTTGCAAGCTGCTCTGCGTTTTCTACTCGGATGCAGTTTCGTGAAAACGCCCTAGCAAAATAAAAAGTTCACTTTTGAAGACCTGCAACATCGAACCGCCAAGACAAGTGAATTGCACTCTTCTTTCTATTTGATAAACGATGGGTTACATGATAAAAAAAGAAGGGCAAGCCACCGTTTTACATGCTTGCCCACTCTGGCTCCCATGACTGGGCTCGAACTGCTTCAATTTCTCGTCGACTAAAATGCTAATCTGCGCAAATCTTCTAGGAAATAGTTCGAGAAATGTCCAGTATGGGCTATTATTTTTGTGAGCCAATGACAGGGTCGAATTAATAAAAATTTGTAGTTAGGGCTGTAAATCCTGAATATAGCGTTTCGATCGTGATGTTTTACTCGTCCCAAAATTCAGCTTACAACGCGCATAAATTGTCTGTGTTTTTCGGAGGGTGTAATGTCGTTCCCTTTAGGATCGTTTTTGCCTATAGTACCCAAATAATTAAGAACAGCTTCCTGCACATTATCAATTGTTTCCCAACTCTTTTCGATATAGATATCCGTAGTACGATGCTCCCTGTCAACGTGATTTAATGCCTCGGCTATATCATCTTTACTTATTCCGCACTTATTTCTTGCAATCGTTGCAAAAGAGTGTCGTGCCCAGTAAAACGTAATTGGCACGGAAATTTCCAGTATCGTCCTCAATTGCCTCATTCCTTTACTCAATGCAGTATCTAGTCCTGTATAAGTACTGTATTGGTCGTGCAGTTTACCAACGTATTTAGCCAGTAACGGCCGGGCCTCTCGAACGATTTTAATGCTGATAAAAGCTTCGTCAGTACGCTTCCCGGAGGTTTTCGAACGGTTATACTCCAATCGTTTATCTTTTAGGCTGTAAGCCTCAAAATTGTAAAGATCGACAGCATTGATGCCGCAGAGGTAAAAGCTCAACATGAATAAATCCCGCGCAAGTTCGGCACGGCCTCCTGGTTCGATATGACAATCCCTGATTTTCAAAATGTCTTCGGCCGAAATATTCCGCTTTTTTGTTTTCGGGGGAGCGCCAATTTTGTATGCCTTGAACGGATAATGTTTAATACGGATTATCCCCAAGTCCTCATTATTAAACTGTCGGCGGGCTTCATTGAATAATGTTCGGAGGTCACGCATATGCGAATAAACCCCGCCATTTTGCATGCCGGCCTCGGTCGTATTAACCTCCTTGCCAAGTTGATTGATCCTGGTCATTATTCGCGTACAGCGCAACCATTTCTCATAATGCTTCAACATACCGGCGTTGACCTCGGTTATCAAAACTTGTTCTTTTTTAAAATAATCAACCAAACTGTTACGAACGACCCGGTGGTTATTTGCCGTACCATTTCGGTTGGACTGTCGCAAGAATTCGATATGCTTCGAACAAAATTCGATGAAATCAATCGGCTTGTCCTTGTCCTGCAAATAATCGCGTAATTGCTCAGCAGTAAAAAACTCCAAACGTTCGCCGAACTCGCTGATAGAACGCCGGTAATCTTCAAGCGTTATTTCAAGTATCTTCAGGATAAATTTGTCCTTGATCTGAAGATCGCAGTTTAACTGTTTTGCAGATACATAGTGAGCTGTTTCAATATGCGCTCTTTTTTTCTGATGGAAGATTTTAATCTTGACATTGTAGGTTCCATCGGCCCTTTTGTGATGTTCATAAACCACTGCATTTACGGTCGCCATAAAATTTAGTCTTTTGGTCCCTCGAAAATCACTGTGACGATTTTGTGACGATTTCTCGGGAAGTTCAACAAAAAATTATGTAAGACCTGACGAAAGCTGAGCTCTACCTGTCAAGCGAGGGGTGTTCAAAAACCGCCTTCCTGATACAAAAATAGCCTTTTTTCCGTAGAAAAAAGGCTATCGAATTTTGTGCGCCCACCTGGGCTCGAACCAGGGACCAAAAGATTATGAGTCTTCTACTCTAACCGACTGAGCTATAGGCGCAGTAATTATTTAGTTGAATTATTGAAATAACAGAATCAACTAAAGAGCTGCAAAGGTAAAAAAAAGTTGATTAGTTAAAAATGAAAAGTAAAATAATCCTACCTGCCCGGTTAAAATCATCTGCAAAATCGCAATAGGAAGTGATTGCTTTGTAAAACAAAACTTACTTTCCTTTACCCTGTATCATTACTTTCACCGTTTTGTATATGATATCCAAATCAGAATTTAAACTAACGTTTTGCAGGTAAATTAAATCGTAGCGCATGCGGGTACACATTTGATCTATGTTTTCGGCATAACCATAGTGTACCTGTCCAATAGAGGTGATACCCGGTTTTAAACGTAATAACTTTTTATAATTTGGTGTTTTTTCTACTATTTTTTCAATAAAATGCTGCCTTTCTGGTCGCGGCCCAACAACTGACATCTCACCCTTTAGTACGTTCCAGAATTGTGGCAATTCATCCAACCTGGTTTTTCTGATTACGCTCCCCCATTTTGTTATCCGGGGATCGTTATCTTTTGATAGTTGAGGCCCGTGCTTTTCGGCGTCAACATACATACTCCTGAATTTGTATAGATAAAACGGTTTTTCGTGGCGGCCTATTCTTTCCTGCCTGTAAAAAGCCGGGCCCTTTGAAGTTACTTTGGTTATTATATATAAAAGTATAAATACCGGTGCGCCTGATACCATAACAGCAGACGCGAATAAAATATCAAAGCCGCGCTTTAAAAATCTGATTTTTAAACTTATCTCGGGGTGCGAAGTGATATGTAATACTGGTAACGTATCGTAATTAACCAGTTGGGCAAAATTATTGCTTAATATCAAGTCGGAAACCACTTTTATTTTAATGAAGTTTTCGTCACCAAGCCGAATCAGACGTTTCAACAACTCTGAATTCATTTCTTTATAACAAATAAAAATCTCGTCGGGCTTTTTATTCAGAATGTTGGTAACCAAAACATTTTCAGACATATTGTTCATCTGATACTCCGAAATGAAATCAGTAAGGTCGTACCCATATTCAGGATGGTGCGAAAAAGAGTTTACCAATCTTTTGGCAATGTTTTCATCGCCGATGATTAAAATCTCCCGGTGGTTATAACCTCTTTTGCGATAATAATCGAGAAAAAAGAAAAGCAGCGATCTGTGAATTATTATCAATAAAAAGAACAGCGAGTAACTAATTATTACTTCTGACCTTGAGATATCATAAATTTTAAAAAAGTATATAACACCAAATACAACGAGCAGGTGATAAATTAATGTTAATAAAACCGTGTTTATATTATCCTTAAGAACCAGAGGCCGTTTGACATAGAAACTTTTCGATGTTAAAGAAACAAGCATCCAGGCAATGTTAACAACGATTATAAATATTGCCGAGGCATTTTGAGGCCTGTAAGTATTAAATGTTACGAGATGTGAATTATAAAGCGCAATATTAAGCAACAAAATGTCGCAAAAGAATATAAAAAAAGGTAGGTGTTTGGAGTAGCGTTTTGACATAAGGTATTATTCAAAGGTAGTAAATAATACAATAAATAAAATATTAATATTATTTTAATTTAAAGCATATCAAATTTCAATCCAAAGCTACATTTTTTTATCAAAAAAACATTTTTTTTTACTTTATTTCAGATATTACGATTGATAGGTAGCTACTTAACTCTTGTTTAAAACGCTCTGATGAGAACCGTGAAGCGTGTTTTGCAATTTTGAAGGGGGCGAAGAGTTCGATATTGTTTTCAAAATAGGTTACGGCTTTTATAATTGAAGATACACTTTGATCAGTAAAATAAACACCGGTTTCGTTTTCAATAACAGTTTCTGTAACACCGCCTTTACCATAGGCAATAACGGGCGTGCCGCAGGCTTGTGCTTCAACAGGTAAAATGCCAAAATCTTCTTCGGCAGCAAATACAAAAGCTTTTGATTTCGACAAATAATGTTTTAACACCTCGAATGGCTGATATCCTAATAAGGTTATATTGTCGGTTGCCATCTTCTTTATTTTTTTAAAATCCGGCCCATCTCCTATTACAAATAATTTTTTGTTGGGCATTTGGGCGAACGCCTGGACTATTAAATCCATTTTTTTATAAGGAACCATTCTGGAACAAGTAAAATAAAACTCTTCCTTAACTTCCGATACTTCGAAATCGTCAACAGCAACATTCGGATAAATTGTAACGCTTTCCCTGTTATATATTTTTTTTATCCGTTTACCGATATAATTCGAGTTTGAAATAAAATGGTCTACCCTGTTGGCGCTTATAACATCCCATTGCCTTATGCGGTGCAATACTAATTTTACAAAATATGCTTTCACCCCTTTTTCCAGACCCGACTCCTTGATATATTGGTGATACAAGTCCCATGCGTAACGCATTGGAGAATGGCAATAGCAAACGTGTATTTGGCCTGACCGGGTAAGTACACCTTTTGAAACAGCATGGGACGAAGAGATAATAAGATCGTACCCGGATAAGTCAAATTGCTCAATTGCCAAAGGAAAAAGTGGCAGATAATTTCGATATTTTGTTTTGGCAAAAGGTAAATTTTGTATGAACGAAGTTTCTATTTTATGACCTTCCAACCCTAACTCGTTTACCGTTTCGTTCCGTGCAACTAAAGTAAATATATCGGCTTCTGGAAATAAGGAGGCAATTTCTTTGAAAACATATTCCGAACCCCCAATTACCGTAAGCCATTCGTGTACAAGTGCTACTTTCAAAATCTATTTACTATAATTGATAAAATTATCGCTTGATATTTTGCATATACTGTTGGCCGCAATATTACTGGTAACTACGCAGTTGGCGCCAATGGTTGTATTTTTCCCAATAATTATTTTCCCCAAAAGCACCGCCCCGGTGCAAATTATACAATCTTCTTCAACCGTTGGAAATCCATCATTGGCGCTAATTGTAGGCCCTATTCCTCTTCTTCCAAGTGTTACTCCATGAAAAAGAACTACATTGGAATGGACTTGTGCGCCTGCACCAATAACTAAACCAACACCATGCACAATTACTATACCGCCCCCTAAATTGGCTTTATAATCAATATCGATGGAGTAAAATATTTGTATTATTCTGGTAAAAATTAATGGCAAAATAGGGATATTCCATTTATAGAGTTTATTAGCTAACCTATAAAATAATAGTGCATGAAAACCACGATTAAAAAAAATTATAATTTGATTTGCTTTATAAAAATTTTTACCGGCCTTAATATCTTTACTTATATCTTTAAATAATTTCATTAATATTTTTTAATACTTTTTGCGCAGAAACAAGCCAATCAAATCTTTTAATATTTTCTTTTCCTGCAAGGATCAACTTAGTTTTAACCCCATCATCTAACAATACGTCGTCAATCTTATTTTTTATATCCTCAATGTCGTAAGGGTCAGCATATAAAGCCG
>DASXMZ010000146.1:0-8392 GCA_036495385.1 Mucilaginibacter sp.
GCAGTTACAAGGCCTGAAAGTTAACGACAAAATAATTATAAGAAGCCATAGCGCAGGGTGCGCGCCTAAATATCCCTATTTAATCATATGGGGCGACTACATAGAACGAGATGGTAAAATAGTTTATAAACGTGACTTTCACAAAGGCGGTTGCTGAAGGTCAAATAATTATGAAACACAATCACTTATTTGCTTTGTTTTTGATCTTTGCTTTTTGCACCTCCTGTAATTCTCAAAACAAAACAGACCTGCCAAAAGATAATATCAAGCCGGAAACCAAAGAGGTATCCACTTCCCGCGGACCCAACAATACCGTTCGTACAATCAAGCAGGACAGAAAAGGTAATATTTGGATTGCTGCATTTGATGGTGTTTTTCGATATGATGGAAAATCTTTTACTAATGTTACAAGTAAAGTGAGTTCGGCCCGATTTTTTTCTCTTTTAGAAGATAGAAAAGGCAACTTTTGGTTCGGCTCTATTGGTTCGGGTATTTATTATTATGATGGGAAATCATTTCGAAATTTTACAACCAGGGATGGGCTTGCCAATGACGGGGTTACTGATATTTATGAAGATAAAATCGGCAACATCTGGTTCGCCACGGGAGCCGGAGCAAGCCGTTACGATGGAAAATCATTCAGAAATTTTACAACGAAGGGTGGACTGTCCAATAATGATACTAATTGGATTATTGAAGACAAAACAGGGAGATTCTGGTTTGGGACAAGGGGTGATGCCTGCGTTTATGATGGAAAAACATTTACTACTTTAACTCATGACGGAAAACCCTTTACAAATGTTCGTTCTATAATCGAGGATAAAAAAGGAAATATCTGGCTTGGGGGCAGTGATGGCCTTTGGCGTTATGATGGCCATACATTTACCAATTTCACAAAGAATTTTGTCGGTTGTGTCTATGAAGATAAAAAAGGGAATATTTGGACCAGTTCACAGGAAAATCGAGACAACATAAACGGTAGTCTTACTGCTATCCCGTCAACCTTCGAGGCCGATTCCCGGGGTACCTGGGTACTTTCCCGTTATGATGTGAAGTCATTGTCCAATAAAAGGCTCACTGTAACCGAAATACAGCCGGAAAAAGGCGGGATTTTTGGGATTTTAGAAGCAAATGATGGGAGTGTTTGGTTTGGCGCTTTTGGGTTATATCGTTATGATGGAAATACCGTTATGGGCTTTAATGGTAAAGAGGGGCAGAAATAATGCAGGTATGGCATGTCGCTGCATCTAATGATCCGGGGATTAAAATCGTCTTTCGGACAATAGAATTGAAGGTTTTTGCTTTTTTGTAGACTTCCAGGTTCTCGAAATCAAACATGATACGTGATGAAGATATAGGTGTGATAAAAGTGTGGGTGTGTATGTGAGTAGTGAAGAAAAGTCAGAATGAGCTGCTCACACACGCTCTACACACTCACTCTGACTTTAGGTAGCGGGAGCAGGACTAAACTCGAACCGCTTTTTGGAGGATTTGAAAGCGATTAACTTCTTTACAGTTTAGACAAAGTCTACAAGCTTAGTTTATCCGAAGGTACAAACTTCGGACAGCGGGTGGCTTTCCACTTACTTAAGGTAGTCTGAACAGGACTAAATCTTACTTGCGTTCATAAAATTTATAGCTAAAGTTCTTGTCAACCTGTGGCCAAATTTTTCAAGGACATGGTTTAGCGATACGTTGTTGACAGTCCAGCCCTTTGTTAAAAGATGTTAAATAAAAGATAAAGCTGAGCTATAATTTAGCGTTTATTTAAATTGCGTTATTACAACGTAATTATTTATGTATTTGCTTGGTCCAGGAACTTATTTAGGTTTAAATGATATCACTTATCCTTTGCAAGGAGGCTCGCTAACCGTTACCCGATTTGCAGAAACGACAATCCCTTTTTGTGAGCCGCATGCGCACTCTAATCCTCATATCACCTATTTAGTTGCCGGAGGGACTCGGGAAAAACGAGGCACGACATTTCACGAACGAAAAGCCGGCGACCTCGTATTTTTTCATTCAGACGAAATTCATCAAAACAGCCATACACCAGTTAACTCGGTCAATATCAATCTCGAATTTGATTATCACTTTTTGTCCGGCCTCCGCACGTCTGAGCATGACCTTGAAAGTTTATGCCGAGCAAACAACGCTTTAGTTACGTTTGCGATGTTCCAATTCTATAAGGAATTAAAGATCAGCGATTCAGAGACTGAGCTCTCCGTTAAATCTTTAACGATGTTATTTGGCTCGGGAGATTTAGAGAGATCCTCATCGACACAACTTCCGATGTGGGTTTACAAAGTAAAGGAGGCACTTCATGACAACTGGGATAATCCGATATCCCTGGATGAGTTGGCGCAGTTTGCATCAGTACACCCGGTGACTATTTCCCGATATTTTCCACGCTTCTTCAGTGTCAATGTGGGCGAGTATCGCCGTATGCTTAAAATAGAACATGCGCTTCCACTATTAAAATCAAACCGCCATTCGTTGACAGAGATTGCCTATCTTTGCGGTTTTGCTGATCAAAGCCATTTTACCCGTACGATGAAACGTTTGACTGGCTTCTTGCCCGAAACATATCAAAAATTTTAAAATGGCTAATTTCGTTCTATTGCACATGGAGCTGCCCGTTTAATATTGCTGAATGAAAAAATATATTATCTGGATTCTTAGCCTGTTAAGCATACTCGTTACTTATGTTTACAGCCAACCTATCACAGCAGCAAAACATCAATTACTTACCGCTCATCAAATCGAAATAATTATCGATACAGTTTGCGATAAAATCGAACAGGGATATGTTTATACAGATAAAGGAAAAAAGATAAGTGATTACTTGCGCACTCAATTAAAAGCAGGCATTTATAATAGTTATGCTGATCCGGATGAATTGGCCACTATATTGACAAACGATATGCGCCGGGTTTGCTATGATGGCCATTTGTCGGTTCGTGTTGATGCAACTGCCCCAGTCACCCCTGTTCCAAACGCACCTTCGCAACCCCAGCCCCAGCCCGTGCCACCTATAGAAGAAAACTTTAACTTAAAAAAAATAGAAGTTTTACCAGGCAATATAGGTTACTTTCGGCTTGATGGTTTTACTAGCAATAGAGATGTATGGCCTGTACTAGAAAATGCATTGCATTTTTTGGAACGTACCCAGGCATTAATTATTGATGTTCGCTACAACGGAGGTGGATCGGGAGGTATGGTAAACTTAATAGAGTGTTATTTATTTAACAAAAAAACAGAAATGAACGGTCTCATTGACCGTTCTGGAAAGGATACTACTCATATTGAAGCAGACCCGGCAGACGTCAAAGGCTTTACCTTAAATATGCCGATTTACATACTTACCAGCCGCAAAACGTTTTCGGCTGCTGAGGACTTTGCCTATGGCATGCAAAGCGCGCACCGAGCTCAAACTGTAGGGGAAACATCTGGCGGCGGAGCGCATCCCATCCAGACTTCGCCAATTGGTTATGGATTGATTATACGCGTTCCGTTTATGCGCTCGTATAACCCCTATACACATAAAGATTGGGAAGGCGTTGGCGTAGTACCTGATATTAGTTGTCCTGCAGAATTAGCTTTAGATGTTGCGTTATCGAAAATTTATCAACAAGCCATTACGAACAGCAAAAACGTGGAAGAAAAAGCGAAATATCAATGGCTAAAAGATAGGATTACTGCAAAAAAAGTAATAGTACCCTCCCAGTTGCTGCAAAACTACTCCGGTACTTATGGTCGGCACTTCAGATTGTTTGTTAAGGAGGGGCGCCTATATTGTACAGACCTACTTATGAATAACTTTACATTCGAACTTCATACAGTAAATACCGAAACTTTTTATGGTGGACCAGAAAGTGATCTGAAGATCATAATGATCAAATCTCTAACGGGATCATACTCAGCATTGAATGTGTCATGGCCTGATGGACATGAAATGATAATTGATAAGACCAATCAATAAATAGCCTGAGCAGAAATAAGATTCTTTTGGTTTTTCTTGTAAAAGAGGAAGTACGAGTTAAGAGAATTTATAATTTTCCAAATGCTTTTATATCACTCTTACACCCGCCCGTCCAAGCTTCCTCCGTCTCCGCAGGGTCTCTCGCAGAGGACCCTGCGTTGTGTAATCTATTCACGTCCATAATTCGCGATAGTCGGCGATAATTACTGACGGATGTTGCTTTTCATTATGATAAAATGCTGCGCTGCTGTGCGGATAATGGTAAACTCATTACAAAGGTTCCATTTTCCGCTAACAGGATTATGATGAATATAATCGAGTTTTTGATGCAGAGAAGGCAGCGTATAAACAGGCTTAGCATCAAAAGACGGTTCGAATACTTTGTGTTTTTGTCCCTTTGCTTTTTCTTTATCAGTGCAGGCGTTCTCCAGACGCAGCAACAGTTCGTGTTGATTCTGATCCTGTAACCGCTCCACTAAATTGTAAGCCATAAAACGCTTGCCATTGCCGATTATGGTGTTAAGATTGGTCACAGAATCTGCGGTGACGGAAGAGCTTAGGATGTTTCCCGGTTACGGAACGACGCAATTGCGCAGGTCAAAATGAGATACCGCTATAAATTATAAACCAGCCTGAAACCCTGTACTCTATTTATATACCTCCCAAAGGCAAAGCCATAATCTACACGAACAACAGTACGTTTTAAACCGATGTAAATTTCCTTATAAATTGGCTGGGTGCCTTGGCTAAGATAAGAACCTCCAATGATTTCCTGCAGGTTCAGTTTATTGAGCAGTGGAAGACCGTTTAAAAACAAGCCTTCAAAGTTATGCTCCGCGTGCGCTTCAAAGTATGGTTTGTCGGTACTGTAGGTGTAATAATTCAAAAAATGGAAGCTGCCAAAAAAAGCATTAAAGAAAAAGCTTTCGCCGCCATGGAATTGGTTAAAATCTGGATAATAAAGATTCTTGGCGCTCAGAAACTCACCGGCAGAAAGGAAATAGGCGGTGTAACCATAAATTCCCATGTTCAACCTGTCCTGGAAAACATCTACCGATAAGAAATGATAATTAACATTTGAACCCAGCTCCGGTATCCCTGTCCTGTAATTTATTCTCACCCGTGGATAAGGATTTAGTAAAATAAATTTACCGGATGGTGTGATTATATAATGCTGATCGAACGTAAAAGTTGCTGACCCTTTAAAGATTAAGGCGCGATATTGGGGGAACAGCAGTGTATTTCCATAGGGATCGAGCGGATTGTTGGAAGTAAGTAAGCTGTCCTTATTAAAAGTATGGTGACTGGTGTTAAATAGTGGGCGCCTGTCGGCGTATTCAAATTGGCCGGCGAGGAGTATTCCATTAGCAATTTCACCGGCTGTGCCAGCCATAATAAATCTCGACTGGTAAAGCTTAAGATAATTGTTCCCTAAAAACAAGGTAGTTAATGAATTTAAAAACAGACTGACAGAGCCCGTATTATTCAGATCGAGAAAATCTGAGCCAATACGACCATAAACAGAAGCCTGTTTAAATGGGTTGTATATATAATTCGCAAATATATTGGCATTGAACACCCTGTTTGAAAAACCATACCGTGCTTGGGGAATAATAACCAGGCTGTGAAGGGTGTCATAAAGCTTTGTGTATTTGATGTTTACATTAATCCCCCAGCCTTCTACGGTATTGTAAAATACCATATTATAAGGTGATTGAAATGTCCACGAAGTATTATTGTTGTAATTATGAAGTGTATAGCCTTTCAATAAATAAGGAAGCAGCCTTAGCTTATTATTTTTATTTTGAAGTGAATCGGCGAGCATTTTATCTTTTAAATGTTGACCGGCCAGCGCCGTTTGCTGATAAAATCTATTCTCTTCCGCCGTTATCAACAAAGGGCGGTTTTCGTTCCAAAATTTATCATCCTTATGATAAGCTTCCTTGTTGCTGTAAAAAACCTCGTGGTAATTTGGAGAAATTAAAGTAGTGTCAATATGTATATCCTGGTAAAGATTTAAAAATAGACCCGAATATTTGAAGCCCATAAATTTTCCGTAAAAACTAAAGTCAGTAACCTGCGGTACCCAATTGCCGGCCATTTCGGGAACATATTGCTGGTGGATACCTATGGAATCTACAAAATCCAGGTGGGCACTATTTGACAGATGCAGATCGACCCCGTAGAGCGCCCATTTTTTATCAATGATATAAATCATGCCGCTAAACAGGTGTTCATCATTATGAATAGGTATCACCTTTATTTTATAGATCAGAAGGTCGTGGTCGTTAAAAGTTCCGACCATCTGATAGTGATAATAATTGAGCGCTTTATCAGCTATTGGTGACAGAAAAGCATGCTCATCGAAACCATTGAAATGTAAGGTGTTGTTATAAAAATCAACATGCATTTGGGGGGGCATATTGAAATTAAATATGTCCTTGCTGTTACTTGCTAATTTTTCAGCTATCAATCGCTCGCTTGCATAATTATCTGAACGGTTATGGAATTTTTCTATAGTTTCTTTAAGGTTGATGATCCCCTTACGGTTGGGGTTCATGTGCATTTCATGCGCCACATCTTTTTCTATGAAATTCTTGGGTAAACCGTCTAACCGCTGCAGTTCTTTATTATACACATCGCTCGTATAAGCTGGAAGGGAATCTTTATAAGCATTCCGGCCAGCGATTACTTGAGAGATTATGGAGTCAGCTATAATGTTTAAATGGTCCATTCCCTCAATCTGCGATAGTTTAACATCATAGTCTACCTGGTTGGCTCCAATATCAATTTTGATTAACACCGGCTTGTAACCTGGGGTGCGAAAACTGAATTTATAAGTTCCCGGGTTTAAAAATACACGGTATAATCCCTGCCCGTTTGACGTTGTTCCCCGCTCGGACCCATCGATCCAGACAGAAACATACGGCAACGATTTACCCTGCCACCCTGTTATTTTTCCACGTAACTCTACCATCTGCGCCGAGACGCTGTAACAGCAGGAAAACAGCATGGCTAAAACCAGGAGAAACGCATTGAAACGATAATATGATTTAAAAAGCTGTTTTGAAACTGACTGAACGCGTTGCATAGTAAAATTTCCGGGTTGCTTTTATGGTAGAATTTTACGCCAAAAGCAGTCAACAAGCACTGTGAGCATCTGCCCGGTAATGTTGTTACCATGCATAATACCCAGTACACCTTTTTGCTGAAAGACAACCGAATTAATGTAATTGTTTTTAAAGGAATAATTTTAAGCAGTATTGTGAATGCGTTATAAAACAGGAACTAACAGATTATGTTGGATCACTTTAGAAAAGGGCTAATATTAATCAACGAGTTAAATTGGTCAAAGTGTCGCGGAACAAACTGCTCGCTATTCCGGAACGAGGTGATCAATGGCTCCGGAATGTCCAAGCCCACACTGGACATTTCTCGAACTACTTTCTAGAGGATTTGCGCAGATTAGCCTTTTAGTCGAATAGAAATCAAAGTGGTTCGAGCCCAGACTGGGGATCAATGTGTTTCTTCAGAACGTCAACTCAGCCCGGTTCTCCAACCCCAGATCATACTTTCCTTATTGAATGTGTCCAAAATGGTGAACGATGCCGGCCAATGCTTTTAGTGTCATCAAGCTTCCCAATAATTTCGGTAGCTAATAAGCGGCGCTGGCTCTATTTTTGGGAATGTCGATCTAAACTGATAATTTAGTTTAATATTTCGATGAAAAAGCTTGTTATCTTCCTGACGGTACTAATGTTTATAGCTCATAGTGAAGCGAAGTGCGATAACGTTGTTATTAACGGCGACACCCTCTTGACGATATTCTCCTCACCTTTTGACAAGTATCCGGGTATTATAAAGCTACGCGAACAATTAACGGATTACCGCACAAACTGCACTGAAGATGGCTGCTCATTCTTATCAACGTGGAAAATCGTAAATAGCCGTTTAATGCTCGCAAAAATTGAAAATTGTAAGTGCAATGAGAAAAAGCAAACCGCAAACTTAAAAACCTTGTTCGGTGACCGTCTTCAGAAAGGCATGCTGTGTGCCGACTGGTATACCGGAGAAATTTGGGTGACAAAAGACCAACCCAATAGTTGGGGTGGAATGTTTGCCGCATCCTGGCCGAGCGAAACGCGATTGGTCGTAAAAATGGGGATTGTCATTTCGGTCAAAAAATTTGTGTACCCTAAACCGGTAGAAACGGTTTACCATAAAAATACCGACTCGTTGAACAAATTTATTTCTACCCATATTAATTGGGATAAATTTCATAACCTGCCGCAGCATAGTAATGGATCTTATTTCCGTTTTGACCTGGATGCAAATGGCTATTTGATTAACATCAGACAAGATGAAAACTTTCGCCCGCATGTAATATTTAACCAAGACGAGATGGAAGAA
>DASXMZ010000147.1:0-3514 GCA_036495385.1 Mucilaginibacter sp.
TTGCGCGCCCAAAACACTTAAAATATCAGTTGTTTTTTTAACCTCAATACTAAACGTAGCATCCTGCTTTTTAATCTTTTGTTCGGCAACTTTTATCGGTGTATAATCGGCTACGGCAGCATTCATTATGCATGCTTTTGAATTTTTAAAGTGTGCGATGCAGGCTTCGAGCATTTCGGCTGCAGTTGTAATATTTATACGTTTAATAGATACCTGTTTGTTGACCTGAGCAGAAGGTCCGGAAATAAGTGTAACGTCGGCACCCAGTTTGGCCAGTTCATCCGCAATAGCGAAACCCATTTTACCCGACGAATGATTGCCTATGAAACGAACCGGGTCAATGGCTTCGTAGGTAGGACCGGCCGTAACCAGTATTCTTTGATTAGCTAAAGGAAGTTTTTTTTTTAGGTCGGACGACAAGAAAGCCACTATTTCTTCCGGTTCGGCCATACGCCCCTCACCATTAAGGCCGCTGGCTAATTCACCAATGCCAGGAGGGATCAGGATATTTCCGTAAGATTGAAGTTTGGTAATGTTTTCAACGGTTGAATCGTGTTTCCACATGTCGAGGTCCATCGCAGGTGCGAAATACACAGGGCATTTTGCTGAAAGGTAAATCGCCATCAGTAAATTATCGCATAAACCGTTTGCCATTTTTGCCAATGTATTGGCACTGGCGGGGGCTATAATAAAGAAATCGGCCCACAGGCCTAATTCTACATGGTTATTCCATTCGCCATCTTCAGGATTAAAATAGTTAACCAGGACCGGTTTTTTAGATAGCGTTGAAAGCGTAAGGGGAGTAATAAAATTTGTGGCGTCGGGGGTCATAACCACCTGAACATTGGCGCCGCTTTTGACTAAAAGCCTTACCAGATATGCCGACTTATAAGCAGCTATGCTGCCGCAAACGCCTAATACAATGTTTTTACCTTGAAGCATAAAGTCAAGCCCCCTGACCCCCTAAAGGGGGAATGATTATTTAAAATTAATAAAAAAACTCCCATTAGGGAGTTTTTGCGTAAATTATATAAATGCTTTTTTGCTCCTCCTTTAGGGGGCCGGGGGGCCGTGTTACTCTTTTGTGGGGTTACGATAGTAAATTTTATCATCTAAAAATTCCTGGATAGCCACCAATGTTGGTTTAGGTAGTTTTTCGTAATATTTAGAGATTTCAATTTGTTCGCGGTTTTCAAAAACTTCTTCAAGATTGTCGTTTGATGAAGCAAATTCTGAAAGCTTTTGGTGTAACTCTTCTTTAATGTTGTTAGAGATCTGGTTTGCCCTTTTCGACATAATTACAAGCGACTCATATACATTGCCTGTTTTTACGTCTAATTCACGCAAATCGCGGGTTACAGTACTGCTTGCAACAGCAGGTTTATTATTAATATTGTTATTAACGTTCATATTAATTTTAATTTGGAAGTTTTTTATTTGTATTAACTTTTGCCGACGGCGGTTGACCGGTTGTGGTATCCTTTTTAGCGATTTTTTTTGCTAGCTTTTGATTACTCATAGCTTCTGCTAAAACTTTTTTGGTTTCGATAATACCGTTCTCGCTGTCTTTTTTAAATTGTTGTACTTCTTTCAGGTATTTACTTGCAGGGTATTTCTCAATAAACTGCTGCGCAAAGTTTATATCCAGGTTGTAGCGCTCCTCCTGTACAAATTCATTGCTGTGCTCGGCATACAGGTATTGTGATTTAGTTGTTAAATACTCGATCTGTTCTGCATATTTAGTATCCGGATAATCGCGCAATGTGTTTCCAAACGAGATAACCGCCGATTGGTAGTCACCAATAGTTAAGTAAAGTTCGGAATTTGCAAACGATTTTTCTTCCAGTTTATCCTCCAGATTTTGTATAAGCTTGTTGGCTTCAGGCACGCGGTCGCTTTTAGGATACAAGTTTATAAACAGCTGCATGTTTTCGATAGCCTTATTAGTGTTCTCCTGGTCGAGAGAAGGGATTGGTGAATCAAGGTAATAGCAATAAGCTGCCATGAACCGGCATTCTTCGGCCCTTGAGCTGGAAGGATAAGTATCGGCAAAAGTTTTAAAATGATACCTGGCCGATGTATAGTCTTTTAGCTTATAGTTGGTATAAGCATAATAATAGTATAGGTCTTCAGCTTGCTCCTGTCCGCGGTAACGTGTAACCAGCGGATCAAATAAGCCCAGCGCTTTTGAGTATTCTTTTTTATTATAAAGCTTTATAGCCTCTGCGTATTTTTTAGCATTGTCATTGCTGGCGCGCAGTTTTTCATATTTACTTTTACAACTGCCCAATGCAATAATTAATATTGCTAATACACCGGCCAATAACGATAGTTGTTTTTTAAACATTTTGCAAAGATAAGGAATAATATAAATCAGTCAATTATTTTAATGGCGAATATATAAAGCTTGTTTTCATGCTATATATATATAGGAGCTATTTAACATCTTTTAACAGATGGTTCATAGTTAATGGTTGATAGTTCATGGTAGAAATACATTTTTAAAACGTGAATGGCCTGCGAAAAGAGCTTCGGCTATGAACTATTAACCATGAACTATGGGCAAATGAACTTTTTCCATCTGATCTGCAAAGTGTTATAACTACACACTGCTTTTTTACTGCAAAGTATTTGTATAATCCAAAAACCTGCTTACCTTTGCAGCCCGCAAACGAGATAGCGGATCGCTTGAAAAAGCAGACTTGAAAAAATAAAAAAATAAAGTTTGCATAAACAAAAAAGGTTCTTACCTTTGCAGTCCCAAAAGAAAGGGGCGCTGAAAAAAGCAAAATAACGAAAGCGATTTTCGTTATCAAATTGAAAAAAGTAATCATCGTTTATATGGTGATAACATAATAAAATCTGAACCGAGAGGGGGAAGATGACAAGTTCTTATAAGGTATAGATAATCATGTAGCGTAACAGCTTGGGACGGGAAACCGGAACAAGGATGTTATAAAAGAAGAAGAGAGAAGGGATACTGTAAAAGATAACAGTGAACTGGTAATTGAGGAGTATGGGTTTAAGTACTCAGGACTCGCAATTGCCCACTCACAATTTTTACAGATTCTATTATTAATAATAGGGTCGGGAAATCAAACAAAAACATTATACAATGGAGAGTTTGATCCTGGCTCAGGATGAACGCTAGCGGCAGGCCTAATACATGCAAGTCGGACGGGATTTGGGAGCTTGCTCCTGATGAGAGTGGCGCACGGGTGCGTAACACGTATGTAACCTACCCATATCAGGGGGATAGCCTCTCGAAAGAGAGATTAAGCCCGCATAAAATCACAGCACGGCATTGTGCAATGATCAAATATTTATAGGATATGGATGGGCATGCGGAACATTAGCTAGTTGGTAAGGTAATGGCTTACCAAGGCGACGATGTTTAGGGGATCTGAGAGGATGACCCCCCACACTGGTACTGAGACACGGACCAGACTCCTACGGGAGGCAGCAGTAAGGAATATTGGTCAATGGGCGGAAGCCTGAACCAGCCATGCCGCGT
>DASXMZ010000148.1:0-5259 GCA_036495385.1 Mucilaginibacter sp.
ACGGGATGCCAACCTAAGGCCCAAGATGAATAATCTGATACACTTGTTTGGAGACTAGTTAATAATTTGCCGTGGGAATTGTAAAGTTTTAGGAACAGGCATTTATATTTCGTTTTATTTGTATCACTGCTATTGATATCATATTGAAGCAGAAAATGTCTTGATGGGGATACAAAAGCATTATTTTTATTTTGTTGACACGAAAAGAGAACCAACAAAAAAATTATCAGCGATTGTTTTTTTGTACCTGTCATTGATTTGCCCAATGGCTGCTTCAACTAATCAATAAATTAATCCGACGACCAAGCCCTGTCTCGAAAATCTTGTAGAGCGTCGATAATTGAATATCGCATTTGCCATTTTCTATTCTTGAGATATAGCTTTTTTTAGTTCCGATTTTGTTCGCAAGTTCCTCTTGTGTCATATTAGCTTCGTATCTTGCTTCTTTTAATAATTCGCTGATTATAAAATATTGTGCGTTTTTTTCAAATTCATCTCTGGCGGTAATCCCAATTTTTCCGTATTGGATATCCAGCAATTCATCGAAATTCTTAGAGTTTCTTATCGCTTCGTTCTTTTCCATCTTTCCCATTGTTTAAAGTAAAATATTCTATCTTAAGTTTTTTAGCCAACTCAATTTCCTGGGCTGGGGTTTTTTGTGATTTCTTTTGAAATGCATTGAATAATACCACCAGGTTACCTTTGTCAAAACAGCAAAAAATCCGGTAGATATTATTACCTACCTCAACTCGAATTTCATAAAGCCCGTCTGTTCCTTCTAAATGTTTTAAGAATTTCTCGGGAACTTTTTCAACCGTTTTTATAAGTCGAAATACATAGCCGATTTTTTCTTTTATTTTATCGTTTGCATCAATATAGAATTCCTGAAAATAATGTTTATAAAATATGATTTGCCTTTCAATCACGATTACAAAGTTAACTTAAAAGTTATCATTTGACAAATTTGTTTCCGCCTCATCTTTCTTTTTTTGAAAAAAAGAATGTATCAAAATCATAAACACCCCCGCCATGATAGACATATCGGCAATATTAAATATACCAGTTTGAAACAAGCCAAAGTTGACGAATAAGAAATCAGTCACCAGGCCGTGTACAATCCTGTCGTAAAGGTTGCCAATACCGCCGCCTACTATCAATATCAAACCCAATAAGGTAATACGGTCGAGGTCTCTTCTTGTTAAGATAAAATAAAGTCCGTACAACACTGCTATTAAAGGAAGGAGGTTTAATAGAATGGTCCTTGCACTTCCGGTCAGCGAATCGCCAACCCCCAAAAATGCGCCGGTGTTTTCCACGTGGGTTATGTAAGTCTGCTTATGAAAAAAATAAATCCGGTCGTAATATTGAACTTTATGCCTGACGATGGATTTTGAAAGCTGGTCGCAGCCAATGTTTAACGCCAGTAGAAATAATATGATGAAAATTCTTAAATATTTGTTTGATTTCATTATTGTATGAACCGGGATTTATACGATTTTAAACCGGGATTTATTCGATTTTATGGATTATGAGGATGCAAAGTTAACAATTTTAAAGAAACACTGTTCGGAGATAATTATCCGGGAAATCCATAAAATCGTATAAATCCCGGTTCAGACAAAAAAAAGCCGGTCAAATGACCGGCTTAAAATTCGTGTCCCAATAGCTATCGGAACCGAAACAATTCGAACTAATTAGTTATTTACGGTTTTTGAAATATTTAAAGTCTTTACCAACAAATTTTGCGCTGTCGCCTAATTCTTCTTCAATACGCAACAGCTGATTGTATTTAGCAACCCTGTCTGAGCGTGAAAGCGATCCGGTTTTTATCTGACCACAGTTTAAAGCAACCGCTAAATCAGCAATGGTTGAATCTTCGGTTTCGCCCGAACGGTGGCTCATTACCGAAGTATAACCGTTAGTTTGTGCCAAAGTTACTGAATCAATAGTTTCTGTTAGCGTGCCTATCTGGTTAACCTTTACAAGGATTGAGTTAGCAATATCTTTGTCTATGCCTTGTTGTAAACGCACAACATTGGTTACAAACAAATCATCACCCACCAGCTGAACTTTGCTGCCAAGCTTGTCGGTTAACAATTTCCAGCCGTCCCAGTCGTCTTCAGACATGCCGTCTTCAATAGAAATTACAGGATATTTTTCAGTTAAATGCACTAAAAAGTCCACTTGTTCAGCGCTGGTGCGAACAACACCTTTTTCACCTTCAAATTTGCTGTAATCGTATTTGCCGTTTACATAAAACTCTGATGCGGCACAATCAAATGCCAGGCAAATATCTGTACCAACTTTATATCCTGCTTTTTCAACAGCTTTAAGAACGGTTTCAATAGCGTCTTCAATACCATCGAACTCAGGTGCAAAACCACCTTCATCACCAACTGCAGTTGATAGGCCTCTGTCGTGCAATATCTTTTTTAAAGTATGGAAAACTTCTGATCCCCATCTTAATGCTTCTGAAAAAGACTCAGCACCAACCGGCATGATCATAAATTCCTGGAACGCGATGGGAGCATCAGAGTGTGAGCCTGCGTTGATAATATTCATCATTGGCAGCGGCAATGTGTTAGCGTTAACTCCGCCAATATAACGGTAAAGCGACTGGCGGCTCTCTTGAGCGGCAGCCTTGGCAACCGCCAGCGAAACACCTAAAATAGCATTTGCGCCCAGTTTACCTTTGTTTTCGGTACCATCAATTTCACGCATCAGTTTATCAATAGCATTCTGTTCAAAAACATCGATGCCATTTAACTCTTTTGCCAATATATCATTTACATTTTCAACGGCTTTGAGTACGCCCTTGCCCATATATACTTTCTTGTCGTTATCACGAAGTTCAACCGCCTCATGTGCACCGGTTGATGCGCCTGAAGGAACAGCTGCACGGCCAAGAGCGCCGTTTTCGGTTAATACATCTACTTCAATAGTAGGGTTGCCGCGCGAATCAAGGATCTGCCGGGCATGGATGTCAATTATTAAGCTCATTGAATTTCAATTTAAGTTTACTTAGTGTAAATTATACACTATATAATATAATTTCCAAATATACAATTTCCGATAAATAAGTTTAAAGATTTCGCAGATTGTTTAGTGATTTCACCGATTATTAACAATAATTTAACTTGCTGGGCGCGAGTCTGGCATTTTATATTGCCATTTTCATCGAAAGATGGCAACAAATTCAACGTCAGATAATCCGTGAGGTCTATAAATTATAATCGGCAAATAATCGGCGAAATCAAACTAAAATCGGTGAAATCTCAGTAAAACTACTCCCATTTAAATGTTTTAACAGCCACCACATAAACAATAATAAACCAGATGCCTAATATAAGTAATTGAGGCCCAACGTCGCCGAGGCCAGCACCTTCAAAGGCTACACTGCGCATTGCTTTATTAAGATAAGTTAACGGCAGCACATTGCTTAACGCCTGCAGCCACGATGGGAAGGCTGTGGTGGCAAAGAAAGTTCCCGATAACAAAAACTGCGGCAGGGTAATGATATTGGAAAGGGGGGGGACTGTACTTTCATTTTTTGCAATCCCCGAAACGATAAATCCGAAACCCATAAATATGATAAGGCCAAACGCTGAAAGGACGAGCATATTTACAACTGTTGTAATGCCATGAACCAATGTAAAGCCAAAAAAGTAGTGGCCGATAGCTATAATAAACAAGGCGCCGATCCAGGAGAATATCAGCCTGGCGATAGCCTCGCCCAAAACAATACTGTATTTTTTGACAGGGGTGGCAAAGAAACGTTTGACTACCAGTGTAAGTCGCAAACTGAGAAAAACGAAGGCTGTACCGAAGACGCCGCTGCTGAGCAAGGAGAATCCCAGCATGCCGGGCAACAGGAAATCGATGTATTTGTATTCGCGGCCCTTAATGGTAGTTTCATGCAATTGTACTGCGGAAAGTGATCCGGCGTTTTGCCCAAACATCTTACTAAACATAACCTTATTAATATTTGTTATTATGCTGGTAAGCACCGATTGAAATATGCCACCTTTTTGAGATGCTTTGGTATATTGTACGTTAACATTAAACGGCGATTTTTGTGGAAGAGCAGATAAAGGCGGATATATAGTCCATCCTTTGCCGATATCCAAAATAACATCTATGGTGCCTTTGGACAGGTTTGTGTTCATCTCATCCGTTGACTGATTCCTGATCAGATTAACAATGTCTGCTTTTTTTAACGCTTGAAAAACCGGGTTAAGGGTGTCGCAGGTTTTGGTGACGCCAACATCAACTTTTATCGGGCTGCTGCCAATGTTGGCAAAAACGACAATGAATATTAAAGGGAAGGCCAAACTAAATACAACAGCCGAAGGGCTGCGTGTGATAGAACGGAAGCTGGCCATTGCGATGGCAAGAGTTGCGCGGGTATTACTGTATTTGTTCATTTTGTTGGTTCAGTTGCCTCACCCTGCCCTCTTCAAGGGAGAGGGTTCTGGATTTTGGTTTTTTAAGTTAATTATCTCATTAAAAAAATACTAAAGCCCTCTCCTTTGGAGAGGGTTGGGTGAGGCATCAACCCTCACGCCACTCTTTTCCCGTAAGGGTTATAAAAACATCCTCGAGGTTAGCCAGTTTCACTTGTTTTTTCCGTTCAAAGCCCGACGCCACCAGTTGATCAATAAAATGGTTTGGCGTGTCAATACCAACAATGCGGCCACCGTCCACAAAGGCTACACGGTCACATAACTCTTCAGCCTCATCCATATAGTGAGTTGTAATTACAACGGTTGTTCCGGCGTCTCGTATTTCGCGGATCAGATCCCATAAATTGCGGCGGGCTTGCGGGTCGAGGCCAGTAGTAGGCTCGTCAAGGAAAATTATCTTCGGGTTATTAATCAATGTTGTGGCGATTGAAAAACGCTGTTTTTGTCCGCCGGAAAGATCTTTATATTTTGATTTGGCTTTGTCGGTTAGTGCTACTTTTCCCAGCATTTCGGTTGGAGTTTTGTCTATTCCGTAAAGCCCACAAAAAAGTTTAATCAGCTCAGCCAAATTTAAGTTAGGATAATACCCTGCCGACTGCAACTGCACACCTATGCGTTGTTTAATTTTATCGGCATCGTTTTCGATCGAAAAGCCATCTACAGTAACTTCACCCGATGTTTTATCGCGAAGTGTTTCAATGATCTCGAGGGTGGTGGTTTTACCGGCGCCATTTGGACCAAGCAAGCCGAAGATTTCACCATCATAAACTTCAAAACTAATTCCCTTTACGGCTTC
>DASXMZ010000149.1:0-3438 GCA_036495385.1 Mucilaginibacter sp.
AGGACAGAAACTTCAAATTTATTCCGGGCCCGGTTTTTTCAAATATTATTCTGGCGGATGAAATTAACCGTACACCGCCAAAAACACAAGCGGCTTTGCTCGAAGCCATGCAGGAAAAAGCGGTTACCGCAGCAGGCATAACCCATCGGCTTGCTCAACCATTCTTTGTTCTGGCTACTCAAAACCCGATCGAGCAAGAAGGCACTTATCCGCTGCCCGAGGCCCAGCTCGACCGTTTCATGTTTAATGTAGCCTTAGATTATCCTACATTTAAAGAAGAGTTGCAAGTAGTAAAAAACACTACCAGCGCCTTACATCCTGAGGTTAACAAACTTTTAAACGCCAGTCAGATCATTTATTTTCAACAACTGGTAAGGAACATACCGGTAACTGACAACGTAATGGAATATGCTGTAAAGCTTGTATCAAAAACACGCCCCAATGGTGAATTTTCGTCGGCGCAAGTTAATCGACTATTAAACTGGGGCGCCGGTCCGCGGGCTTCACAATTTTTAATTTTAGGCGCAAAATGCCACGCAGTTATCAATGGAAAATATTCGCCGGATATCGAAGATGTAAAAGCGATTGCAAAACCGATATTAAGGCACCGCATTGTACGCAGTTACCACGCGGAGGCCGAAGGTTTATCGGCAGACGATATTATAGAAGGGCTATTTTAAATTGATCAGGCTTAAACGCTTGTATCATATCGTCTAATATTCATTAGAAAACATTTCCTTATTTCTTATATCCTTGTAATTTTACATGCGGTAATCCTTGCATGGAAAAAGTTACAGCTGCCCTTTTCATTCTTATTGTCTCTCCATTTTTGTCGTTGGGCCAAACCAGCGATAAAATTGCCAATGAAGCTTTCGTGCTGACCAGGATGGTCAATAAATTTCATGTCCAGCCAAAACCGGTCAATAGCAACTTTTCCAGAGATTTATTTAAGGATATGCTTTATAAAACTGACGAAGGCAGGATGTTTTTCAACGCAAATGACATTCAAAAGCTTAAACCTTACGCTACCACGCTCGACCAAGAAATAAAGCAGCGTAAAACCGGGTATCTGAATCTTTTTATTAGTCTTTACCAGCAACGGCTTCATCAAGCTGATTCTCTTATCGATGAAATAGGTAAAAAGCCATTTAACTTTTATTCAACAGATAAATTTACCGTAGCCGAAGACACGTTATATCCGCAGTCACTTGCGGCCATGCAGGTAAAGCTGTACAAAAAAATGGAAATTGACGCTATTGACGAATTGGCAGACGATTTACCAGCCAATTTTAAATCGTTTACGCCGGCTAAGCAGAAAAAATATATTGACAGCGCGGAAGTGATATTGCGTAAAAAGGCTGTCGCATCTTCAAAAAGAAAAATAAACAGTATTCTTCATAACACTTATGGTATAACACAATATGTTGGCAATATTTATTGCGAAACCATTGCTTCGTGTTTCGATCCGCATACAGAATTTTTTCCTCCCGAAGACAAAGAGAATTTCGAAAGCGAATTGGGCAAACAACCGTTTCAATTTGGTTTCAGGATAAAATCTGATAAAAATGGCGGAGTGCTTATCAGTAATCTTCAGCCGGGAAGCCCTGCATTTAAAAGCGGCAAATTAAATAAAGGCGATAAATTTATCCGTCTGCAGTGGGATGGCGGTCAACCTGTTGATGTTTCCGATATTTCAATACATGAATTCCGATTATTGCTGGAGGAAAGCAATCACAAGAAGATGTTGTTTACAGTTAAAAAAACAGATGGATCCGTTGCACAGGTTTCGCTTGAAAAAGAACAAACTGCCGGTTATGATGATGACAACAAGGTAAAAAGCTTCATTCTAAAAGGTGAAAACAACGTTGGTTATATTTATTTACCGGCTTTTTATGAGGATTGGGTGAACCAGGATGAAGGCCTGAATGGTTGCGCAAACGACGTAGGGCGCGAAATATTGAAATTAAAGAAAGAGAACATAAGCGGGCTCATTCTCGACCTTCGGTATAACGGCGGTGGTTCGGTGCATGAAGCAACGGAACTTGCAGGTATTTTTATTGATGCGGGCCCTGTGGCGCAGGAAAAAAACAAGGATTCAAAAGTACGCGCCCTGAAAGACATCGATAGAGGTACAGTATATGACGGCCCTCTTGTTATACTTGTAAACGGCTACAGCGCATCGGCATCCGAGTTGGTTGCCGGGGCTTTGCAGGATTATAACCGGGCAGTTATTATTGGTGCGCCAACTTACGGCAAAGCTACTACGCAAGTTGTTTTGCCTATGGATACCACTGCGACCTATGAAAATGCCAGGCAGATATTTACCGAAAATGATTTAAAGATAACCGTAAGTAAGCTGTACCGGGTTAATGGAACTACTGCGCAGTTTAAAGGAGTACAACCGGATATTGTTTTGCCAGATATTTTAGACGCCTATATAACAAAGGAGGCCGATGAGCATTATGCATTTCCTCCCACTGTTATCGATGCAAACAAGTATTACGCACCGTATTCACCCTTGCCGATAACTACCTTAGCACAAGGCGTGCAAAAAGAAATTGATACCGACAGATATTTTAATGCAGTTAAAAAATTTATCACATATTCAAAACAGAAAAGTGCCGAGAAAGAGGTTTCGCTCAATTTAAAAGATTGGCTTACAGATTTAAACGAAAGCGCTGGTGATATCGAGGCTTTGTCGGGCGTGACGTCAAAAAAATATAAAGTGCAAAATAATCAATACGAAATGGCGATGCTGCAAGCCGATGAAAATCTTAAAGAACTAAACGAGGAGTTTACGCAAAGGATAGCTATAGATGCTTTTGTAAAAATAGCGTACGATGTACTCTCTAAATTAAAAAACCATTAATTGCCATTATTATAACATGAGAAAGATTTTTACACCATTTTTTGTACTATTAATTATTTGCAGCATTGAAATAAAGCCCGCAAAAGCCCAGGACCCAACAGCTAACGCCGGCGCTTATATAGATGCGATAGGTAATGCCGAAACAAACATGAATAAAGCCTACATGGCTTATGTTAGCGCAGCCGCACATAGCAGTCGTAAAAGAAAGATTGAGAAAATGCGCGACCTAGCCGTTCAAAATATTATTACCTGTCAAACCACGATAACTTATTTACCTCCTTACAATGGGGATGATTCTTTTCGTCAAAGCAGTCTTAAATACGTACAACTGTGCTATAAGGTATTTAACGACGACTACGCCCATATTGTAAATATGGAAGACATTGCCGAAAGAAGCTATGATGAAATGCAGGCATACCTGTTACTGCAGGAAGCAACTAATGATACATTAAAAGCGGCTAACGAAAGAATGAACAAAGCCGTTAATGCTTTTGCAAAAAAATACAATATAACCCTTGTTTCGCAAAAGTCAGAGCTTGGTGATAAAATGGAGTTGACAGGCCGGCTAA
>DASXMZ010000150.1:0-25636 GCA_036495385.1 Mucilaginibacter sp.
GAAGTCAAGCATTCCATTTTTTTTTATCCTAAGTTTTATCACCTGTTTGTACCCCAGCCTTGAGGTACGAGGGCAGAGCAACTTGATGAAAAGCATACAAATCGACCCCATCAAACAACAACGCATAGGATCGGTTTTGCAAAAAATAGCCGCTAAAGGAGATTTTACTTTTGCTTATAACAACCGGGCAATACCGGCTGATAGCCTGATATCCCTTAATGGCTACCAGGGTACTATTTACGATTTCCTGAATAATACATTTGGCAGCAATTACGAGTTTAAAGAAGTTCCGGGATATATTGTTTTGCGACACGCTCCCAACAAAATGAATCTAAGCATCGTGCTTGCCGATAACCAGGGACAGCAAATGCAAATTAAGGGTCACGTGGTTAACGCGCATGACCAGCAGGGCCTTCCGGAAGTCAGCGTTTATGAAAAAAATCAGCTGGTTTCCGCGCTGACTGATGAAAACGGAGATTTTGAAATGAAAATACCCGATGGGCGCCGGGAAATCTCATTGACGGCCACGAAGGAAACTTACCGCGACACCACGTTGTTTTTGTTATCAAGTGTGAATATAAACGCAACTGCTTCTGAAGGTCTGCAAAAAAAAACAAAACGTCGCTACAAATACTATCCGGATGCTGCAGTTAATAAATTCAGGAGAGGATTCGGCAGGCTGTTTATCAGCTCGAAACAAACCATACAGGACCTTAATTTGGGAGATTTCTTTGCGTATAGTCCTTATCAAGTGTCTTTAACACCAGGCTTAAGTTCACATGGATTGTATAATAGCCAGGTGATCGATCATTTTTCGCTGAACGTAATAGGTGGTTATACGGCAGGTGTCCAGGGCGTAGAGATCGCCGGCGTATTCAATATCGACCGTACGGATGTGTCCTGGCTTCAAATGGCCGGCCTTTTCAATAGCATCGGAGGGGACATGCGGGGATTCCAGACAGCAGGACTCTTCAACGAAGTGTTTGGTAAGGTCGACGGTTTACAAATCGCCGGGGTTGTTAATGTAGCGGATAGAAGTGCCGGGCTGCAATTAGCCGGAATTTGTAATATTTCCGGGGATATAGCCGGATTACAGATATCCACTTTGTTTAATAGAGCTAAAAAAGTAAAAGGAATACAGTTTGCAGGATTGTTCAATATTGCGGATAGTAGTGACTATCCGATAGCCGTTATCAATTTTATAAAGAACGGAAAAAAAAGCATCGCCATCAGTCTGGACGAATTGAATTTTGTGCATATCGATTATAGATCCGGCGGGCGCGTGTTGTATGGCCTGATCGGAACTGGATATAAATTTATAGGTAACAGTCCCGGATACGCTTTTGATATTGGCTTTGGTGCTCATATCAAAAGGGGCACTGTTTTCAGTATCGACGCTGAGTATGGCTATGAAGCCATCAGTAACTTTAAAAACGATCCGGATCAGTTAAGTTCTTTCAGATTATTACCTGCACTAAGGTTAACCAAAAACCTGCAACTATTTGCAGGACCAACATTTGACCTGGCTTTTGATCAGCCTGCAGATCCTTTGAAACTTAATGGCTGGCACTTACATGATTTCGGGGCAAAAAATGACAGAGGACAATTGTACATCGGAATACTAGGCGGGTTACAATTCATTTGGTAAGAATGATCCCATTGCCGCTGTCCATCCGGTGTATTTCGGGTGTCGTTAACAGGATCACTCCTAAGACTTTCTCAAGTGATTCTTTTTTTAGCGTTACCGTGATCGGAATGTCCGCCAGTTCTTTTCCACGGATTTGAATATTCGATCCATAGGCATCATTCAAAATCTTAACCAGCCGGCCGAGCGGCGTATGATTGGCGACAAACTCATTAGTGCGATAATACTGATACAACTGGTCATCGTTCTTTTCCATTTGCAACGCCGTATTGCCTGGCCGTATCCTCACCAATTGGTGAGGATTGAGCGCTATAGAAGCAGCGCGCCGGGTCACCTTTACCGAGCCGCTTTCCACAATAACTTCTACTTCGCCATGCCTGGTATTGACGTTGAAGGCCGTGCCAATATCCTTGATAAATACATCTCCCACGTTAACTTCGAAAAGCACCCGGGGGTTATGCACGACCTTGAAAAATGCCTCTCCATCAATGCTGACTTTCCTTGAAGATCGGAATTCGGCAGCGTAGCGCACAGTGGTATGCTTATTTAGCTGCACCACTGAACCATCCGGCAAATTAACGACAATACTACGGTCCTGTGAAACAGCGGTCACCCAACCAGCGCCTGGTTTATTTTGACGATTAACCAAATAATAGGCCAGTATAGCCGTAAACCCCAGAGTAATTACAGCTGCGGCAGACCAATACCACTTTATAGTAGTTTTGATGAACTTAATTTTTGCTGGGCTGGCCGTTCTTTTAATCTTGAAATTTTCCCAGGCCTGTTGTTCACTTAAAGGACTTTTTTGTGCAAGGTCTCCGCTGGTTTTCAATATAAATTTAACCTGTTGAAAATGTTTGGCATTGGCTTCACTGCTGCCAATCCACTCTTCAATGGATGTAGCTTCGTCTGCATTGGCTTCACCAAGAATATATTTGATCAGCAGATCTTCTATGATATCCTCTTTCATTTCTTTAACAGGTTAAGTAATAAAAAAAGGGTGACGGGCAAAAATTCCGCCATTTCCTTTCTTAATATTTTTAGCGCCTTCACCATATGCGTTTCTACCGTTTTAATAGATATATTCAACTGATCGGCTATTTGCTGGTATTTTAATTCTTCAAACCGGCTGAGATGAAATATGGCGCAACATTTTTCGGGCAGTTTACTCAATGCTTTTGCAAGATGTATTTCAACTTCACTTAGTTTTAATTTTTCAGATGCATCGCCGGTTTGATTTTCCATAGTTGCCATTGTTAGCGCCTGGTAACGCAAATGAACTTTTTTTCGCCGAATCAGGTTAAGGCTCTCATGATAAACCGATTTATACAAGTAAGACTTAACAGAAGTATGTATGCCGGTCCAATCGTTTCGTTCCCACAATTTCAGAAACAGGCTTTGTACCAATTCCTCGGCATTGTCCCAATCATTTACCAAAGAGTAAGCATAAGCATGTAATTCTCTGAAATGCGCCTTAAACAAAGCCTCAAATTCCGCCTCGCTGATGGATGAACTCTTCAATTGCATTAGCCAAATATAATTATAATCGTATGGCGATGCCCGCGGTGTAGCCAATGTAAAATCCATGAAAATCTTCCCCGTTTTCGCCACCCCATGACGAAATATATTTCTTATGCCGCATGATATCCTCAGTTGAGTTGGTTTCTATATAAACAATGGATGGACCCGCGAACAAATCGATACGGTCACCAAGCCTGAGCGAAGGCAGCGCGGCAAACGCAGCTTTGTAATAAGTGAGGTCTTTGAAATCTAATAAAGCAGTGCCGGTGAGCTCGGCATTTAAACGGACCGGTTCTGCATTTATAAGATGAGCGCCGAAGCCTGCCTGGTAAGCGTACACATTTTCTTTATTGGACACATTATAACCCAAACCAATGATACCATACAGGAATTTACCGCCAGAGCGCAGACTTAATAATAACGTATGATTTTCGTCGAACGTCGCTGCAAGGCTTATTTCGCCATTTTTGGAGATGTTGACAAAGCCGATCTGGCAATTGGCAGTATCGGCTATATTAATAAGCCCGGCGAACTGGGTGCCACGAACATTTTTAGCAACGTTAATGAAGCCGGCGACCTGGACTCCGTTGACCTTCCCGGCGATGTTCATAAAACCTGCCGTTTGCACTGACGAAATATCCCCGCTCACGTTTGCGAATCCTGCGACCTGACCGCCGCTGCTGGTTTTAGCAAAATTCCCAAAGCCGGCTATTTCAAACCCCCGGCCGCCTGCTGAGGTGTTCATAAAACCGGCGACCAAAAACCCATTGGCCGATTTCCCTATGTGGTTGGAGAAGCCTGCCAGTTGAAATCCGGAGGCATCGCCGCGAACAACATTGACCAACCCCGTTATGCCAAAACCGGTCTCACCTGCCGATAGGCCCGCCAGCACGTTAAATGAAAACACGTTGGTGTCTTTGCGTGCATCTGTCCAGTTACTGCTTAAGGGAGGGAATAACCCGATATTAATTTTCCGGTTGTTGGTTTGGGCGATAGCTGCCAGTTGGCAAAATAAAAACCCAAATAATAAAATTGCGAAATAAATCTTTTTCATCGTGTCTTTTTTTGTTGATTTATCCTAATGACACGCTGATGTACCGGCGACCCTTATCTCTGGAAGAAATATTTTTTATTTTTTTAAGTGTCGGTTCATATTTTTTGTTTTATGATATGTGATGGGAAATGATCCTGGTTCGAAACCTGTCGGGGAATCGAACCCAGAAAAAATTACACTTTCAAAACGCTATCGTTTCAAATCTTCTAAGAAATAGCTCGAAATCTATCCAATGCGGGCTAAATTTTGGTTGACAGTCTTAAATCAGCAGATTTGAGGCTTTTTGCGTCTTAAAACCGGCTGGAGGCCAGGCCATAGCCAGGGCTCAAAATATCGGCCGGGTATGCTTTGACTTTTTAGCCTAATAAAGCACCATACCATAAATACCTGTTTATCGTTATTTGTATAAGTTTAATCCGGCAATAAAGTAACATTAATACGACATGGAATAATACTGATATAATTTTTTTATATGTGTTAAAAATATGCTATCTTGAAATTGTCAATTTTGGCTCCGTAACTTAACGTCTTATTCCGTAACTTAATGTCTTAAATGTTACGGGGAATAGCCATTATTTACTTCACACGCACAATAAGTACTTTGGAAAAAACGCGAATAAAACTTAGATAAATTCATTTGCCGGTAACTTGGCCGCTAAACGCAATAATTTAGTGTTATCTGGGGGTATACAACATAAATCGATGAAGCATGGTTTCTAACAACGATAACGGCACCCGTCCCGATTTTGCGAAGGAATTATACCGGAGGTTAAATAATTACTTCGTTGAGAAACAGTTATCGAGAAAGGCGGATAAGCGAATGATCATAAAATTGATTATAGCTTTTTGCTGGTGGTTGGGCAGCTTCGCTTTATTATTCGCGGTAAGTACAAATGCCTTTGCGTTTTTTATATTTTATGCCTTCCATTGTTTTGCTCAGTTATTTATACTTTTAAATATTGCCCACGATGCTAATCACCGGGCTATTTCCAAAAATCCTTTGTTGAGCAATATCCTGGTATATTCTTTTGATCTTTGCGGAGTATCGTCATATATGTGGCGCTGCCTGCATCATCAGCAACACCATTACTGTATCAATATTGATGGCGAGGATGAAAATTTGGTGGTTAGGGGCTTGTTCAGGTTTAATACCGGTACCAGGCAAAAGTTCATTCACCGGTTTCAACATTTGTACTTTCTTTTCTTTTATGGATTGTTTACGATCGATTGGGTTTTTACTAAAGACTTTGAGTGTTTCTTTTTCCCGCATACCACATTCTTAAAAAACATAAAACACAAGCGCAAAGAATATATTAAGCTTTTTGCGGGAAAAATATTGTACATCGGGTACATGATTTTTCTTCCCGTTGTTTATTTGGGATACCCGTTGCTTTTTGTCATCGCGATATTTTTGATATGTCATTTTATGATTGGAGTTGTAGGCGCTTTAATCATACAAACAACACACCCACTTATTTCCTCTGCATTTCCAAAATCTAAAAATGAATATGAAAATTTTGTTTTTCATGTTCTTGCAACCACTTCCGACTATTCGGTAAACAGACCATTAGCAAAGTTTTTTTATGGTGGCTTAAATACGCATGTTATTCATCATCTTATCCCCAATGCATGCCATACCCATTATCCTGAATTAACAGCCATTATAAAATCAACAACAAAAGAATATGGAGTAGTTTACAGAGAAAATAAATCGATGTTTGAAGCCGTGTCCGAACATTATAGATTGTTAAAACAAATGAGCATACGGCAACCTCATATCGGTCCTGTTATGAATTAAACCCGTAATATGCTAGTTGATACCCCTAACCTTCCGCCGCAAATCCATAGAATACGCGCTTTTACCGATTCGTTAAGAATGAGTAAGAACCCCGTAGAAATTTTTTCGGAATATTCCAGACGTTTGGGAGATACTTATTCCTTCCATTTTGGCGGTGTACAAAAAACAATTGTTACCTGCAACCCCGGGGTTATGCAGCATATACTACAAAAAAACTATACGAATTATCGTAAGTCTGATATCCAGGTTAAAAGGATGGGGCATTTTCTCGGTAAAGGCTTACTGACAAGTCATGGTGAATATTGGCTCACACAGCGCAGGCTAATCCAGGAGGGTTTTCATAAAGACAAGCTGGCTTCTTTTATTCAAATTATGGACGAGGTGCTTTCTGACTCATTAGCGCGGTTGGAGGCAGAAATGGAAGGCGGACCAATAGATATTTGTCCGCTAATGAATGAACTGACTTTTAGAATTGTAACCAGCACCCTTTTTAGCACGAGACTAAGTGATAGTGAACTGGCTACTGTTAGCGATAGCATTTCAAACATTCAGCAATTTATTGTTCGTCAGATAGTACAGCCTTATTTAAATCCATGGTTTAAAGTTTCCGGAACTTTAAACAAATATGAAACCATGCGTAATGAGTCGGATAATGTGTTCAGAAATAATATTACCGATAGGAGAAAAAACAACGGGCAGCATACCGATATGCTGCAAATCTTATTGGATGCGCGATATAAAGAAACCGGCATTGGAATGACCGATGAGCAGATATTAATGGAGACCATGCAGTTAATTGTAGCGGGGCATGAAACATCCTCCACCTCATTATCATGGATATTATATTTATTGACGCAAAATCCTGATTGCTTAATTAAGGTAAAAAAAGAAATCATGGACAACATAGGCGATGAACCCATAAATATTTACCATCTTCATAAACTGGAATATACAATACAGGTTATTGAAGAATCTTTGCGGTTATACCCGCCCTTTTGGATGGTGGACAGGGAGGCTAACGAAGATGATGAGGTACTTGGATATTTTATCCCAAAAAATTCAATGATCATCAGCTTTATTTATGGTGTACACCATTCAAATACCTATTGGGATAATCCTGAAAAATTTGATCCTGAAAGATTCTCTAAAACAAACATCAAAAAACAGGTCCCTTTTTCACATCTTCCTTTCGGTGGCGGTCCCCGGCTATGCATTGGCGCCAATTATGCCCAATTGCAAATGCTGATGATCCTGGTTACTATATTCAGAAAGTACAATTTTGAGCTGGCGCAGGATCACCCGGTAGAAATCGGGCCAATGATAATCCTGAGGCCTAAAAACGGTATAAAAATGAAATTCACAAAAATAAAATAAACCCAATAAACAAAACTCATAATGGCTGCAATTATAGATAGATTAAAATATTGGGTTGATAAACATCCTGACAAGCTTTTATTTTCATTTTTAGATATCCAGGGGAACGAAGTTGAGAAATATACGTATGCCGAATTTCTGTACCGTACTGAGGTCATTGCATCTAATCTTTATAACGAACATAAATTTAATAAAAATGACAGGGTATTGCTGGTATTTCCCGCAGGCTTAGAAATGATATGTGCATTTTTTGCCTGTACACGGCTAGGGCTTGTCCCCGTTCCGGTATCTCCTCCAACCTCCAACGGGTTCCAGGCTGCATATTTTAAAATGGAATATATAGCTGAAGACTGTGAGGCGGCAGCCGTTTTAACAAGCAGCGATTATTATTGGTCGCTAAAATTAAATTTAACCAGAAATACCATCAATGAAGGAACGCAAATTTCAAAGCTTCAATGGATCAATACTGTTGAATTTAAAAATGTCTCTGCAAAACCGTACGTGGAAAGTAAGTCAGATATCCTATTCCTTCAATATACATCCGGCTCTACAAGTGACCCTAAAGGGGTAAAAGTAACCCATGAAAACGTGATTTATAATGCGGATGTTGTAGTAGATCATGTGCCTATAGGTGTTTCATGGTTACCCCAATATCATGACATGGGACTCATTGGGTATTACCTGTTTTTTTGCATCAAAGGAGGCACCACCCACGGATTTTCGACGCAGGATTTTATCCGAAAACCTGCACTTTGGCTCGAAACCATAACCAAATACAAAGGAACTGCATCTTCTGCGCCAAATTTTGCATTTGACTACTGCCTTATACCGGGGAAAATTTCTGACGAGGTAATGGCAACGTTCGATTTGAGTTCCCTGAAATTTCTGATGACGGCCGCTGAACCTATCCGTACCGCAACTTACCAATCGTTTCTGGATTTTTTTAAACCGTACGGTCTTGATCCTCAAAGCTTTTTTGCAGCCTACGGTTTAGCCGAAAACACATTGGCTGTATCTAATTATGGCCGCAAGTTTATTTCGGTAAATAAAAATAGCCTAAAGGAAAATCAGCTGCAGCTTGTGACTGATGAAAATTGCAGATCAGCAATTCAGCTGATGAGTTGTGGAAGGATTCTTGGCGATACTACAGTAAAAATTGTTGATCAGACTCTTTTTGTCGACTTAGGCGCCGCCGCCATAGGAGAAATTTGGGTTAAAGGATCCAGCAAATGTTCAGGATACTGGAATAAGCCTGAATTATCAAAGAAGATGTTTAATGCCCATATTGTCGGACAAAATATAGACGAACAAAATAGCTATTTGCGCACAGGAGACATTGGGTTCATATTAGACAACGAGCTCTATATCTGCGGACGCGCAAAAGATATGATCATTATCCGTGGGCTCAATTATTATCCTCACGATATTGAGAAAATTGTTGAAGAATCTACTGACCTGATCAGAAACGGATATGTCGCCGCTTTTAAAATTGACGAGGATGGCGAAGAAAAATTAATTGTTGTTGCCGGGGTAAAAAGTAAAAAGTCAATGCCCGATCCTGTCAAAATACAGGATGCCATCCGGAAAAATTTAAATATCCTGCCGCAATCCATAATTTTTGTTCCTACACAGAGTATACCTTTAACCACTTCGGGCAAAATTATGCGGCAAAAAGCGAGACAACTATGGCTTGACAAGGGCTTTGATATATTGGAAGAATTTACCGTTTCCAAAGAACCCAATAAGGCTTGCGGCGGCAATCAATCACCGACTATTTTTGATGATCTGAAATATAAATACGGCCTTACCGGGGAAGAGACTTATTCCCTGGCCGATGCCCTGGACTCGTTGGATTTTGTCGTTTTGCTCCATGATATAAAGGAATTGCTTAAACAAAATGGTGCCAGCAATCTTGCGAAGGAAATTGATGCCAGGCTAATCCAGGAAATAAGTGTTTCTGAATTTTTTGAATTGATTGAAGAATTCAAGAGTTCATCATACCTCGCTATTAAGCGCTTAAAGAGGATCATCTTAAATCTACAAGCCGAATACAAGTTATTTGTACAAAATAAGATGATACAGGATTCGAAGGTCAGTTTCAGTCCCGATAATATTTCGTATGATGAAACGGACTTAAACACAGCTAATGTTTTACTTACAGGCGGTACGGGCTTTTTTGGGCCTTTTATTCTCAGGAGTCTGCTCGTCCAAACGTCAGCTATAATTTATGTGATAGTAAGAGCTGAAAATGAAGAGAAGGGGAAAACCCGGTTGAGATTAGCCATAGAACTGACGGGATACCTGGGTGAGGAACTTTCGCATGATTTTGATGAACGTGTTATTGCTGTTTGTGGCGACTTGGGAAAGCCGAGGCTTGGGTTGGACGAGGCTACCTGGGACTATCTGTCAAAAAACATCCAAGCCATTTATAATAACGGCGCAGTTGTTAATTATTTGTTTAATTATGATAAGATGCGGGATGTGAATATCGCAGGCACCAATGAAATATTGAAACTTGCATTCCATGGCCGCCCAAAAGTCTTAAACCATGTCTCAACAACTTTTATTTTTGGATGGGCGGTAAAGGATACATTGTTCGAAACAGACACGAACACATCCCTGGACCTGCTCGATTTCGGCTACAGCCAAACCAAATGGGTATCCGAGCAAATTGTTAAAGATGCCATGAAATATGGATTGAATGCACGAATTTTTCGCCCGGCTTTGATTACTCCGTCAGTTGACGGCGGCGGGGAGAATTTTGATATCTCGATACGATTGATGGCATTTATGATTAACCACGGCATAACTGTTGATGCGCATAACCAGGTAAGTTTTACTCCGGCGGAAATTTCAGCAAATAACATAGTGGCAGTATCCGGCCTTCCTGACTCTGTTAACAAAACGTTTCACGTAACGCGGGACCATTATGCCAGCATGCTTGAAATTACCAATATTATAACAGAACTGACGGGCAGAAAATTCATCGTTTATAAGCTAAAGAAGTTTGTACCAAAAGTAATTAGCCTTTGTAATAAGGAGGATCTGTTGTTCCCCCTGCTCGATTTCCTTGTTCGTTCTGTTGACAACATATCTTCTATGGAATTTAAACGATATGATAGCAGCACCTATCAAAATTTCAGAAATAAATCGCGATTTGGAATTCAGGATCCAACGCTGGTTGAAACGGTTAGGGGTATGTTAATTTTCATGAAAAAGAAGGGCGTTATTCAAATAGAATTTAAAGATTTGACTTCAATAAAATCAACCATTAACTCTATGTAACAAAATCCATAAAACAGTAAACCCGGCTATCAGGCCGGGCTTGCTCTCGGTGTGTGATGATATTTAAGTTTGAGTGTCAGCTATCCGTGCAAAACCAGGAGGCTTTTACCGGCCGGTTCATTACCTGGTTTACCGTACTGCGGTTAAACAGTCGGAATTCGAATCCCTTCAAATCACCTTCATCCCCATAATGCTTCATTCATGTACTTTATCTTTTAAGTTGTTGATAGATTTTGTTGCTTTGATCAGCAAAATAAATTAAGCATAAATTGCAGAAGCGTATACATCTTTCTCTTTATTGGAAATGCCAGCTCATTGGCTGGTCTGTCGCTTCTCTTTATTGGGGTTACCTGGGATTTTCAAGGGGAAGGTTTAATCCACTTATCGGTCTGCTAGAGTTTTTGTCGGATGTCGCAGTCTACATTTTGCTAACACATCTTTACCGCGGTTTTGCACTAAGGCATAACTGGCCTCAATTAAATCTTAACCAATTAATAAAGCGCATCATTCCGGCTATAATCATAATGGGGTTAGTTTATTTGCTGGTAACAGTACTTAAAGTATATCTTTTCGATTGGTGGATGGAGCCGTGTTGTATAGGATCGTTCTTTGTTTTCTTCGGGAATAACTGGGCTGGGATTTTAATGGCAGGTATCCGGTTGATGTCTATCTGGCTGCTGGCTTATCATTTATATCACTATGCCCAGCGGGAGATCAGCATCACAAAAGAGTACGCCCGCCTGGCAATCATCGCTAAAGATGCACAGTTAAATAATTTATCGGCGCAGCTGAATCCGCACTTCCTGTTTAATTCATTAAACAACATAAAAGCATTAATCATTGAAAATCCTAAGTCGGCCCGGCGGGCAATTGACCTGCTGTCGGATCTGTTAAGGATGGCGCTTTACAGCAAGGACATATTAATAACTTCTGTAAGAGAGGAACTAAGCCTGGTGAAAGATTTCCTGGAGCTCGAAAAACTTCGCCTGGAGGAGCGGCTGCAATTTTGTGTTGAGCCGGATGATGCAATAAACGAAGTAATGATTCCAAGATTTAGCATTCAAACCCTGGTGGAAAATGCCATAAAGCACGGTATTGACAAACAGAAAGAGGGTGGCCTTATCACCATAAAAGTTCTGTCGGCAGATAACTCGCTACGAATCTCAGTTCAAAATCCGGGCGTGTTTAATGCCGACACAAAAAATGAAGGTTTAGGAATTAAGAATTTAACTGAACGGCTTAGGATTCATTATAAGGGAAAAGCAACATTCACTATTACTAATGAGCCCGGAGATATTGTTTCGTCCTCTATAATTATTCCGCTGTCATGAAAAAAATACAAGTATTGATAATTGACGATGAGCGTACCGCGCGTGACGAGGTGAGACGATTGCTTGAAAATTACCCGGAATTTGAAATTATTGGTGAAGCAAGAGACGCCGACGAAGCAAAGAGTTTGATTGAGTTAAAGCATCCCGACCTTATATTTTTAGATATACAAATGCCTGAAAAATCGGGTTTTGAACTGCTGGAATCGCTTGAGAATGTACCGCAGGTAATATTTGTTACCGCCTTTGACCAGTATGCAGTTAAAGCCTTTGAAGTTAGCGCCATTGATTATTTAATGAAACCTGTTAGGGAAGAGCGCTTTGCTAAGGCTGTTGAACAAATTCGATTGAAAATAACAAAGCCTGCGAATACCAGACAGATTTTTGTTAAAGACGGGCAGCGCTACCATTTTATAAACTGGGACAATGTTCATTTAATTGAATCCATGGATAACTATGCCCGGTTATTTTTTGGCGATAAGAAAGTGTTCCTTAAAAGTTCGCTCAACCAACTCGAAAAAAAATTGGACGAAGCTGTTTTTTTCCGGATCAACAGGGCACAAATCATCAATATAAAATTCGTAGAAAAAATTAACGCAATGGCCGACGGCCGGATAAAAATAACACTTAAAACCGGTTATACGCTGGAAGTATCCGAGCGGCAATCGGTGAAGTTCAAAAACATGTGGCGACAATAATTATGCTATAAATTATTATAACAAAATCATGAACAAGAGATTCTTTATCATACTGATATGCTTCATAGCAGCTAACACTTGCATAGCTCAGCAGTTTTATTGGTCAACCGCAAATACCGATAGCGTTGCAATAGACCGCCAAATACCCCTTTTAGCAAACGAAGTTTTATCAAACTACAAAAATCCGGGCGATCAGAGAACATATCTCGACAACAAATTTAAACTGGAAATACTTGCGCATAAATATGCAGATGCAAAGGAAACGGTATTCGCACTGCGCGCTATTTCAAGGGATAGAGACCCGGGCTTCGCTGATCTGCTTTACATTCAACACGAATTGTTCGCACAAGCTAAACTTGATCAGGAAGCAGCAAACGGCGATTTTAAAACAGCGTTTACTAATCAATTCAGAAAGTTTTTTAAGGGGCTCTCTGATAAAGAAGCTATACATATTTCAACCGCATTTATTACCCGCAATGGCATCGATGAATTAAAAAACAATTTTCAAAATTCTATCACAGCGATAAAGCAGGACGGTATTGACATTAATATCGCTTTGTCGGTTTGCAAAAATTATTACTGGTTTAGAGTATATGAAACTATGGAACCCATTGCCAGGCAGTTATTAAGAGAAGACGACCAACAACGTTATGTGATACAGGATAGTGTATTGATAAAAACCAGGGATGGCGCCTACATTTCGGCCATCGTAGTTCATAAAAAGGGAGTAATTACTCCACAGCCTACCATTCTGCAGTTTACCATTTATACTGGCGCTATTTCGGCTATAACGAAAGATGATGTAGCACGCGGTTATATTGGTATGATAGCCTTTACCCGTGGCAAACGTTTTAGCCCCAACGAAGTTGTTCCGTATCAATTTGACGGCAACGATTGTTATGATGTTATCGATTGGATAAGTAAACAGCCCTGGAGCAATGGGAAAGTTGGCATGTATGGCGGCAGCTATGGAGGTTTCACGCAGTGGGCAGCGGCAAAACATATGCACCCTGCTTTAAAAACCATTGTGCCATCAGCCTCGGCAGCACCGGGTTTGGATGTACCCATGATGAATAATGTGTTTGAAAGCTTTGTTTTCCCGTGGATATATTATGTAAGCAACAACAAGTTTTTGGATTATGTCGCTTACAACAATACAGCCAAATGGGATTCGGTTAATGCAAAATGGTATGTTACCGGCAAGCCTTATCATTCGTTAGACAGCCTTACAGGACGCGGCACCAATAAAATTTTTCAAAGCTGGATATCGCACCCAGCTTATGATAAATACTGGCAGGATATGATCCCGTACAAGCAAGATTTTTCAAATATCAATATCCCCATATTAACCACAACCGGTTATTATGATGGCGGTCAGGTTGGAGCCTTATATTATTTCAGGGAACATTATAAATACAATAAAAATGCAAATCATTATTTAATTATCGGGCCGTATAACCATTATGGGTCGCAGGGCTTTGTTTCCATCCCGGATCCTGAACCCGTGATAAGCGGATATCAAATTGATCCCGTGGCCAATATCCATATACATGAAATTATTTTCCAATGGTTCGATTATATATTGAAGAACGGTAAAAAACCGGAGATTTTAAAAGATAAGATCAATTACCAGCCGATGGATAGCAATGAGTGGAAACATGTGCCGTCGTTGGATAAAATGAGCAACGATACTTTAAAGTTTTACCTGAGCAATGTTCGCTCGGGAGACCATTATATTTTAAGCTCGCAAAAACAAGTAAAAAGTGGATTCTTAACTGAGACAGTTGATTTTGCCGACAGAAAAACATCGAACACTTTTTATCATGTGGATACTATTGTTTATAATAAACTGGATACGAGTAACGGGCTTTCTTTTATCAGTGAGCCGTTAAACAAGCCGATGTCGATAAATGGCTGCTTTTTTGGCGAAACTAAAGCGGCAATCAATAAAAAGGACATGGATTATAACATCAACTTATATGAGCTGATGCCCAATGGAAAATATTTTTATCTGTCGTATTTTATGGGGAGAGCCAGTTATGCCAGTGATCATGGTACCAGGCGCTTGCTAAAGCCTGGTGTAATTGAAACCATTCCTTTTACAAATACCTATCTCACCAGTAAAAAATTAGAAAAGGGGAGCAGGATAGTTATTGTAATCAGCGTTAATAAAAGCAGGGACAACCAAATTAATTATGGCACTGGTAAAGAGGTAAGCAGCGAAACCATAGCCGATGCCAAAACCCCGCTGCAAGTAAAATGGTATAACAGCAGCGTTATAAAAATCCCGGTCGGCAATTAATTATTACCTGTCAATCGCTATTGTCTGGACGGATGTGATGTATCCTTAGCTTAAGCACGTCTTCCCAGTCGATAAATGGATAAACGTTGTTTTTTTTTGCAATAACATCAAAAAGCGCTTTCAATTCTGTTAGCTTTTGCGGATATTTTGACGAAAGGTCGGTACGTTCCGTAAAATCGGTGTTAAGGTTATATAACTCCCAAACGTCATTATCGAAACGGTTTGATGATACCGGTGTAGCAATTTTCCCTGGTCCCGTCAGGTCTATGTAATCAGGATGGTGGTAAACTTCGGCCTTCCAACCATCTTTATAAATAGCTCTGGATCCGAAAATATAAAAATACTGAATTCGGTGCCTGGAGGGTGCGTTAGGGTCATTAAAAGAATAAAGCAGCGAAGTGCCTTGAAGTGTATCCTGTTTTATACCCCTTATGTACTCGGGCGGTTTAATTCCCACACATTCCAGCGTGGTCGGCAAAATATCAATCACATGCCCAAACTGGGTGCGGATACCGCCGGGATTCTTTATGCCTTTAGGATAATAAATGATCATAGGGTTACGTGTAGCTCCTTCGGCATTGGCATCCTGTTTCCAGTATTTAAACGGCACATCGGCGGCTTGCGCCCAACCCAGCGGATAATTTGTCTGGCTTCCCTTAGGCGTGCCGATTTCGCCTGTTCTTGCCAAATTATAGCGGATATTATCTTCCTCTGTTACACTCTTTTGCAAAACCAGCCGGTCAATCGCGCCATTTAAACTACCTTCTTTGCTGGCGCCGTTATCACCAATGATTAAAATTACCAAAGTATTGTCAAGCTGACCGCTTGCCTTCATGTAATTGATTAACAGGCCAATTTCGTGGTCGGTATAGGTTAAATAGCCGGCGTAAACCTCCATAAAACGGGCATACATTTTCTTTTCGTCGTCTGAAAGTGCTTTCCAGGCTTTTATGTCCGGATTCCGGTCAGGTAATATCGCGTTTGCCGGAATAATGCCCAACTTTTTTTGATTAGCGAAAACCTTTTCGCGAAAAACATCCCAGCCCTCATCGAATTTTCCCTTGTACAGGTCGCTCCAAACGTCAGCAACCTGGTGGGGCGCATGGGTAGCGCCCGGCGCATAATAAAGAAAGAAAGGCTTATCCGGAGCCACCCGTTGTTGCCTGCTGAGGTAAAAAATAGCCTTATCCGTAATCTGCTCGTTCAAATGCCTTCCATCAGGTTTAACATGGGCATTGTCTTCAATCAGGTCGGGTTTATACTGATCTGTTTGCGAACCCAGGAACCCAAAGAAATGGTCGAACCCCTTTCCGGAGGGCCAGCGGTCGAACGGGCCGGCGTCGGTAGCGTCTTCATCCGGTGTTATGCCCCACTTCCCAACACAAAAGGTATTGTAACCGCTTTCGCGCAACATCTCAGCAATTGTGCCCATATTCGATGGTATTTTCCCGTCGTACCCCGGAAAACCTGCCGACATAACAATATGCGCGAACCCTCCCATGTGCACAAAATGGTGATTTCGCCCTGTCAATAATGCGGCGCGCGAAGGTGCGCAAATACCAGTAGTATGAAAATTGGTGTACCGCAAACCGAGACTGGCAAGCGTATCAAAATTAGGTGTAGCAATAACGCCGCCAAATGTTGACGATGCGCCGAAACCTACGTCATCTAACATGATCCATAAAACATTCGGCGCACCTTTCGGGGCCTTTATTGGCAATGTCCACCATTCTTTTGAATCGGCGAGGGTCTTGCCCACAACTCCTTTAAATGGCTGTTGCTGTTGGGTAATGTTTTGAGCTGATGCATGACCAATGATAATTAAACCGGTCAACAAAAAAATGAACTTACCTTTGACATTGGTTGATAACTTTTCCATTCTATGATTAGTTTAAATCAGGGAATGAGCAGGTGGGTAATAGCAAAGTTAGAAGTAAATTTTGGGTTCGTGCACAACGATCATCATAAATTCATTGCCATTTGATGGATCAATCAGGAAATTTGGTCAAACGTGAACTATTAATTCAAGTCCATGCTAATTAATGTGCGCGACAATGACGATCGTTGGCTTTGCTTCCGCGCTCATTCCCCCTTTTTTCCTATTTTAGCGTTTTTAATGGCCCCTGCTTAATTTGATTATGAATAAATCTTTGTATCCGTATGTCCAACGGTCTTCTTTAATCTTACTGGTTTTCATTTTGTTGTTTGCCGGTAAATGCAACCGTGGTTACAGGGCGATAGTTGAAGAAAACGCCAGGAAAGCAGCTGTAGCTGCCAGGACAAAAAATTTAATCGCCACCATTAAAGGGATAAAATATACTGAAGTCAGTCGGAAGTTTGATAACGGGCTTTCATTTAGCCCGATAGGTTACCAGTTAGTGCCTGAGTGGCGCATTTCTTTTCCGTCGATAGATTCAGTAAATATTTACAGCCCTAAGAAAGGGAAGTTTCTTAACGCCCCCGTTGTATTCGATCACGATTCTATTTTTAACGTGGCCTGGGCTTGGCTAAGATTGAAGCAATTGACCAAGGACAGTTTAAAATTTATGGTGCTGCATGTTAAAGATAACGTGATACTGGATGAAAAAGTCCATGTATTTATGACCTTTTATTCCAACAGTTATATCAGTAGTATTTTACACTCGGACACTACCAGGCTTTGGAGGCCCAGCCGGAAAGATAGTTTATTTATAAAAGCCAAAATTTCGTTGGCAAATCGTCTACCTGACAGTGCTTTTTCAGGCACCGAACCTGTGGTGCTGACATCTAAAAGCAAGTTGGTTAGCGTAAAAAAGGAAGCGCCTGCTGAAGCAGTTGATGGAGGCAAATCGTACGATGCATATCTTTCGCCTACTTATAATATCGTCATTAATAAAGCCTACGACAATTTTTCCTATTCGTTCACAGCATGGGTCGACGATAAGGGAAATATAACCTTCAGAAAGTCTATAATCTTTTTAGGGTTTGCGAGCGCTGAGTATAGGAAGTCATATCAGGCGACGCTGAAGGCAATTACAGACGGATATCTTAAGCTGTACCTTGATATTAAACCCGGAAAAACACTTGGCATTCCGCATTCAAGCATTATATTTTTGAATGTTCAAGGGTATAAAAAATAGGCAAGGCGGATTTGTTAGTATGGCAAGGCGTTAGCGCTGCAATCAATTCGCCATTGGTCCCTTATATTTTAGATTAATGCAATAGTTTCTTCAGCTTGGTGATAGCTGCCGCGGTGGGCTAAAATTAATCACAAGAAATCTTTTAATAAAATGAAATTTAGACTTGGCTAAAAATATTATTAGATTTATTTAAAATTTACTTTTAGCGATGGAATTCATTTTAAATCAATACCATTTTTAAATTTAAAAATTACTTTTGCGCAAATTTTGTCTATGAAAAAAAACATACTTATCCTTTTTTCATTTTTTAGTATAAAATTGGCTTTAGCGCAGGATACCGTTAAGCGACAAAATTATAATTTTCACTTCCAGGAAACCATTATAACACAATCAAACCTGCCGTTTGATGCGCTTTATACAGGTAAAAACAGTTTATTGCCAACAGCGCAAACCGAAACGTCACTTACTACTACTTTTTATATTGGCGCCAGGTTATGGAAAGGTGCGGAAGCTTATTTCAACCCCGAACTATCTGGCGGCGCAGGTTTAAGCTCGACACTTGGCGTAGCGGGTTTTCCAAACGGAGAGACTTTTAGAGTTGGCGGCATTCAAAACAAAATTTATATAGGTCGTCTATATTTTAAACAAAGCTTTGAATGGGGAAAAGAAAAAGATACTGTTGAAAATGATATTAACCAGTTGGCTGGTTTAAAAAGCAAGCGCTATTTCTCTTTCGCTGTTGGAAAATTTGGAATGGCTGATTTTTTCGACGGCAATAATATAAGTCATGACCCGCGTATGCAATTCATGAACTGGGCATTAATGGACAATGGCGCATGGGATTATCCCGCTAACACCCGGGGATATGCAATTGGCCTTTACACCGAGTTGGGACAGCCCGACTGGACGCTTCGTTTTGCGCTAACAATGGTAGTAACACAAGCAAACTCATCCACATGGGACGCGAAAATCCTGAAAGCCAATACGCAAACGGTTGAGTATGAAAGGCGATATCATTTAAACGGGCGAAACGGGGTTTTACGTCTTTTAGGATTTTTGAATAATGGCAAATTCGGCGACTATGATTTAGCGATAAAGCAAAACCCGCAAGCACCGGTTATAGATTCAACGCAGCAATATGGCCGGCATAAATATGGTTTCGGAATTAACGCAGATCAATATTTGACAAAAGATTTTGGCCTGTTCGCAAAAGCAAGCTGGAACGACGGGCACACCGAAACCTGGTTTTTCACCGAAATAGACCGGTCTTTTACATTCGGGGGTTCTTTACATGGCACACAATGGAAACGTGCCGACGATGAATTGGGTTTGGCTATCATCGCTAACGGATTATCTGACCCTCATCGGCGGTACCTGGCTGCCGGTGGCTATGGATTTATAATTGGTGACGGGCAATTAAACTATGCGCCGGAGTTTATAACTGAAGTGTATTATAGAATAAATGCATATCAAAAGAAACTTTTTATTTCGCCCGATTACCAGTTTATTCTAAACCCGGCATACAATAAGGACCGCGGTCCGGTTAATGTTTTCGGGCTAAGGGGACATATAGAGTTTTGATAAAAAATCATCTTCCGATTACATTTCCCTATTTTATTAGTCTAATGTAAAATTAGCATTGCATAGGTTATTATGTTTAAAAACAACGTTATTTAGAATTATGAAGAAAATATTTCTCGTGTTATCCATAGTTTTATCAGCAAGTTCGGGATTTTCCCAGGTAAAAAACGCTATAACACATTCCGCTATCACTTTTCAGATAAAGAACGTGGGTATTAGCACTGCAGGGTCCATTGGTGGTCTTATAGCCAACGTTCAATTTAATCCCAATGATTTGCCTTCATCCAACATTAGTGCCTCGGCCGATGTAAATACCATAAATACAGATAATGACGACCGTGACAGTCACTTAAAAAGTGAAGACTTTTTTGACGTGGCACATTTCCCCCAGATATCATTGAAGTCAGTTTCTTTTAAACATAAAAGCGGTACCCGTTATCAGGGGACGTTTAATTTAACTATAAAAGGAAAAACAAAATTAGTTGAGCTTCCTTTTGCCTACACCGATAAGGGTAACACTGTTGTTTTTCAGGGTAATTTTAAGATGAATCGTCTGGATTTTGGCGTCGGCGAAAGCAGCATGGTACTTTCTGATGAAGTAGCCGTGAATATTAATGCCGAAATAAGCAAGTGAAATATTGCGTTCAAAAATAAAGACTGGACCAATAATTAAAAAATCAAGAATTGATAACTATAACTTAACACCAAAAAGCGCTTTACAATACGGCTAATCGCCTGCAAATCGTAACTTTACGGTTATGAAATTAAGGATACTTGTTTTAATAAATGCGGCGGCCGTTGCTGTTACCCTCGCTACTGTAAATTATTATTTTCAACACAACTGGTATTATGTTGTAATAACCCTCCTGGTTACCTTAATTACAAGCTTCATAGTTTTTTATTACCTGATAGAAAAATATGTTTATTCCAAAATAAAACTCATTTACAAGCTTATCCATAATTTAAAACTTGGCCGTGATCTGCGCGATGCCTTAGGCGAACATATAAGTGCCGACCCGATAAATGACGTTGAATCGGAGGTGAAGGAATGGGCCCGGCAAAAGAAAAGCGAGATTGATGACCTCAGAAAACAGGAGAAGTTCAGACGGGACTTTTTATCCAATATTTCGCATGAATTTAAAACGCCTCTGTTTGCAATTCAGGGCTATATAGAAGCCATACAGGATGATGATTTTGAGGACAAGGAAATGGCCCAGCAGTTTTTAGCAAAAGCCGCTAAAAATGTCGACAGGCTAAGTTACCTTATAACAGATCTTGACGAGATTTCAAAACTGGAATCGGGCGAGATCCCTGTAAACCTCACCCGGTTTAAGATAAATGACCTTATTAAGGAAGTTTTTGAATCGATGGAAATAAAAGCCCGTCAGCATAATATAAAATTGGTATTTAAACAGAAATACGACGAGCCAATAGCAGTAAATGCCGACCGGGAAAAAATACGGCAAGTGCTCGTAAATCTTATCGATAATTCGTTAAAATATGGAAATGAAGAAGGTAACACTTCTGTAAGCCTGTTTGAATTACACGACCAGGTATTGGTTGAAGTTACCGATAATGGTATAGGAATTGAGGAGAAATATTTACCACGTTTATTTGAAAGGTTTTTCAGGACGGATACCAGCAGATCAAGACAGATAGGAGGATCAGGGCTCGGCCTTGCGATAGTAAAGCATATTATAGAGGCACATGAACAAACCATAAGTGTTCGCAGCACGGAAGGCCTGGGTTCAACCTTCGGATTTACCTTGCAGAAATCAAAGCAATCTTTGCCGTTTCCGAGTATACCCGTGCTCAATAATTAACATCAATTTAACATTGCAAAATTACTTTTGCATAATTCTATTTAAATGTCCATTAATTATATAATTCAATACTTTATACCCAAACATAAAAAAGTATTTTTCCCGCTCTTTGAACAGGCTGCAAATAATGTTGTGATTATGGCTCAGGCACTTGTTGAATTGGTTAACTCAACCATACCTGCTGAACGTGACGAGCTTTTTAAGCAAATTGATAAATTAGAGAACAAAGGCGACGAAATTACTCACCGGATATTCCTTGAACTGGGCAAAACTTTCGCAATACCTTTTGGTCGGGAGGATGTCCATTCGCTGGCGTCAGCTATTGATGATGTTGCCGATAATATTCAGGGAGCTTCAAATAGGATGAACCTGTACCGGATAGATGATTTCAACGAAAATATAAAAAAGCTTTCAGATTTAGTATTGCAGGCAAGTGTTGATCTCGAAATAGCAATCAAGGAATTGAGGAACCTGAAAAACGTGCGTCATATCGCCGATTCATGCATAAGAATAAATAGTGTAGAAAATCGTGCGGATTATATTTTTGACTGCGCAGTAGCGGATTTGTTTTTATACGAAACCGATGCTATCCGCCTCATCAAATACAAAGAAATATTATCCTCATTGGAAACAGCCACCGATATGTGCGAAGATGCTGCCAACGTTATGGAATCTATTTTGGTTAAAAACGCTTAAATTTTATTAGTTGCCCGAACTATTGCGATTGAAAAGCCGTTTAATTGCGAATATGAAGACAGCCCTAATAGTTATACCTGCTACACTTTTGTTCATTACCCTATCAGGATTTAATAAATCGTCAAACCGTCCTGAAAAAATAAGAACCCAGCAAATTGATGTCCCTTCAATCGCCGAAATAGGCAACGGCTTAAAAGAAGCACTGCAGCAAGGGACTGCGAAAAGCTCCGATCAGCTCTCGGCAGTTGACGGTTATTTTGGTAATGCAGCGGTAAAAATACTTTTCCCGCCACAGGCACAAAAAGCCGAAAAGAAATTACGCCAACTCGGTTTTAACAAATTGTGCGATGACGTTATACTTTCCCTCAATCGCGGAGCCGAAGATGCTGCAAAACAGGCTAAGCCGATTTTTATAGATGCAATAAAACAAATGACACTGCAGGATGCTACCAATATTTTGATGGGAAGCCAGGATGCAGCCACACAATATTTTAAACGCACTACGTCTGCCCAACTGGCTAAGGCTTTTAGGCCGGTTATACAAACTAGTTTAAATAAAACAGGTGCAACAAAATATTATGGCGATGCAGCAAACGAGTACAATAAAATTCCGTTTGTAACTAAAATTAATCCTGATATCGTTGATTACGCAACGCAGAAAGCCATAGATGGTTTATTTTACCAGATTGCGTTGGAAGAGTTAAATATCCGCAAAAACATCGGCGCACGCCCGTCTCCTTTATTGCAAAAGGTTTTTGCTTTCGCGGATGGTAATAAAAAGTAGTAGAAATACTAACCGGACTATTTATCAAACTTCACCCGGATTGTAATTTTTTCGGGTGAACCATTTGCATTTCCAATCCAATCAGATCCCGTCTTAATTAGGTCAATGGCTTTTTGGTCTGTCGCCGGACTTAGTCCTTTAATAATTTTGATTTCACCAATCTCTCCGTCATGGTCTACCTCGAAAGATAGTTTTACAACCCCGGTTTTTCCATCAGGGGAAACAGCATTTTCTTTCAAATATTTATTAAAAACTTTCCAGCTATTTTTAGGATGAGCGGCGACAGGTGTATCATCGACGTCATCTTTCTTTTGTGTGGTATAGCCGGTCACTACAACTTCACTCAGGGCGGCGCCACTTGGCTCAAGTTCAATAGTTTTAATCGAATCTTTGTTGCTCGCTTTTACTTGTTTTGTCTGATATCCGATAAAAGCCACAACAATGTTTGCCTTGCTGCTATCAGCCCGTAAACTAAAGCTGCCATTGACATCAGTTACAGTGCTGGTATTTGTTCCCGCTACTTTAACCGTTGCTCCGGGTATAGCACTCCCATCGTTTTTATCAACCACTCGACCTTTTAGCATCCCTTTTGATAAAGCACGTTTGCTGGCGCTTGCGGAACTCTTACTCTTACTTACAATTACTCCGGCTGCTTGCCCCTGTAATAGTCTTGTGGTCGAGTCGGCTGTCTCCGCTTTTGCATATTGTGACGTAACTACTGATACCGATCCTGTAATATCCTTTTTCCTTTGTGTTGTATAGCCGACCACTACTATTTCATCTAAAGGAGTGGTGTCTTTGAGAGCTTTATCCTTACTTGCACTGGCTATCTGATTGTCGGCGGCTACCGAGTATTGCGTAATAGATGCCTTTCTGCTTGTGATATGTTTTTGCGATTTTGCTTTGGACAGCGATGGGGACAAAGTGCCATCTGCTATTTTATCATCAGGAACAGGAGTCACAGCTTCCGGTGCAGTCGGTTTAGCAGGTGTTTTAATTATCTGTGCTTGTTTTGGTAAATTTTCGGAATGGTAATTATTATACAGCAATAATCCACCGGCACTTAATACCACTAATACTGATGCTGCAATTGACATAGATCTTAATGTTATAATTCGATTATTTTTCTTTGAAATACGTTGATGTAAACGATCGTAGAGTTCATTTAATTCTTTCTGTTGATTAGCCCCGGCCTTTTCATATCCTTCCATGGCATCCATTAAAAAAGGATCGTCTTGTGCGCGCCTTTCTAATTGGTGCATACTCTTCTCGTCAAGCTCTCCTCTCAGGTACTTGTCAATCAGGGATATGTCCATTTCTCGTTTATTCACTATTCCTCTCCAGGCAAATTTTAAGATTGCGTTTGCCGTTTTGTATATAACTTTTCACTTCATTTAAACTGAAGCCGGTAACTACAGCTATCTCTTTATAACACTGTTCTTTTAAGTAAAACAACCCGATGCTTTGTTTTTGAGCAAAGGGTAACCTATCTATACAGCGTTCCAATGCAATGATAGCAGCCTCTTTGTTATCATCATCATGATGCAAAACCGGGGCGAATTCCATAAAGTCATCCAGATTAACCATCTCCATCTTTTTACCCGACCGCAGTTGCATCAAACAATAATTCCGGGTTAATATATACAGCCAACTCCGGAATTGCTTGATATCATGTAGCTTAACTTTGTCAATCAACTCCTCAAATATGCCCATAACAGCATCTTTAGCCTGTTCTTCATCTTTAAGATATTTGAGGCACACGCCATAAACTAATGGGATCTGTTTTTCATACAATTTACCCAGAATAGAAAGGTCACCGTTTTGACGGTAGCTATCCAGCAACTCGTGATCATCAGCATCTTCTAATTTTTTTTGGCGGGTAAAAAAGTTCATTATGGGGGGTCAAAAATAAATTTTTTTTATGGTTTATGGAAATATGGTTTTCGTGGCATCTCTATTAGAAAAAACCAATGATTATGAAAAAGATTTTATTAATTGTTTTACTATTTACCGGCTTAACCGGGTTTAAGCAAGGTGACATCCGCCACATAAGTGGAACCGTTTATGGCTCCGACGACAAGAAGCCAATACCGGGTGTAACTGTTAAAGTTGAGGGTACAAACACCGCAGCGCTGACAGATGCCGCAGGAAAATTTACTATCGACGTACCTGACGGTAAAGAATACCTCTCTGTCAGCTTTATTGGCTACAAGACCCAAAGGGTTAAGTTAGGAAAAGACAGCGCACTTAAAATTTACCTGGAACCCTCATCAAATGCACTCAGCGAAGTTGTAATAACCGGCTACACCGCCAAACGCAAAAAGGAAATAACAGGGAGTGTGGCTGTGATAAGCGCAGACCATATGGTGGCGCCCAATCAGCCTATTGATATCCTGAAGGGTCGGGCATCCGGAGTTGTGGTTACGAGTTATAATAAGGCCCCGGCTCCTGTACAATATAATTATTCTCCTCCCCTGGTAACCGACAATGAAAGTTATAAAGGAATCAACGAAAATGGTTTTAATGACGTTGTTAATAATCCCCTTTCTACTTTTTCGGTTGACGTAGACGGAGCATCATATACCAACGTGAGGCGTTTTTTAAATAATGGGCAGCTGCCACCAGCTG
>DASXMZ010000151.1:0-11354 GCA_036495385.1 Mucilaginibacter sp.
TAAAGCCATCAAAAATTGGGATGGCTTAATCTCATCGACCAAATCAATTCCGATCACAAATCATTACACCAGGATACCCGAAACAAGAAGAAAACAGGTCGGCTATTCCGCAATAAAAAAATACCCTTCCTAACCGGTTCAACAGAAAAACAAACAATTAAAACAATAAACTAAAACTCACAACCATGAAACGGATCATTTTACTAACAATCACAACCCTATTTGCGGTAACCGCCTTTGCCCAGGTGAGCAGCGAGGATCTCGCGATAGCTCAAAGTCTTGCTCAAAAGCAAAAAACTGACGTTATTAAAAAAAATATCAAAATGAGTGACGCCCAGGGTGCAGCGTTTTGGCCAATTTACGATGAGTACCAGGGAAAGCAACGCACGTTATATACCGAACGCGCGACTGTTATGAATGACTATTTAAAACAGGCCAAAACATTAACAGGGAAGGAGGCTGATGACCTGGCTAATCGCATGTTCGACAATGAGAAGTCATTAACCAATCTGCAAAAAAGCTATTTCAAAAAGTTTTCGGAAGCGATAGGTGGTGTAAACGCGGTTAAGTTTTACCAGTATGAAAATTATTTACAGGGGCTCGAAAAACTCAGTCTTCAGACTCAGGTTCCGTACATCGGTGAGTTCAGCAAGAGTTTGAAGGCGAGCGTTAAGTCAAAGAAAAAGTAAAACACTAAATCAGGTCAGGCTAGGCTAAACACATTTATGCGCGATTTGAAAAAAGGACGCGCATAGGAATTATAATTCAATAGCACATATTATGTTCAAGGAAAAATATAGCCAGGGCAAATTGCTGCGCGAAAAGGCTCCGCGCGTCTCACACGGAAAATGGGGAGCACCCATCGGACGACCTTCTGTGGAAAACATGATCGCGCAATCCAATTACGGCCGTTTAGAAAAGCTGGTCCCCATCCGTCATTTCCGGATGAGCAAATCGCCATTTTCCTTTTACCGCGGCACTGCATCTCTGATGGCGAGGGACCTTTCCTTTACCCCCTCGTCGGGTATACAGGTACAGGCGTGCGGCGATTGTCATTTAATGAACTTTGGTGGTTTTGCGACACCCGAACGAACACTGGTAGTAGACATTAACGATTTTGATGAGACCAATCCTGCACCCTGGGAATGGGATTTGAAAAGGTTGGCCACCAGTTTTGTGCTCGCTTGCCGCGACAAGGGAATGAGCGAGAGTGATGGACTTGATGTGACAATGGCTGCAGTTTCCTCGTACCGTGAAAAAATGAATGAATATGCAACGATGAATTTTCTCGACCTGTGGTACTCAAAGCTCACTTTAGAAGAAATAGGACGCACAGCGAAAACTAAGGAAGGAAAAGAACGCGTTGCCAAGGCCATTGCAAAAGCCAATGATCAAACGCACGACACCGTGTTTTACAAAATCACCAGGGAAACATTGGGCAAAATTGAAATTACCGATCAAACGCCTTTGATATATCATCCGCTGAATGTGGAGGAAAGCATGCAGAGGATAATGGCATTTATGGACCAATACAAAAGCACCATGCAGTATGACAGGAAACTACTGCTGGATAACTATCACATAGTTGATGTTGCGCTCAAAGTGGTTGGCGTTGGGAGTGTAGGTACGCGGTGCCTGGTAGCGTTGATGATGAATGACAACCAGGAGCCGCTTTTTCTGCAGGTAAAAGAAGCGCAGCCATCCGTACTGGAACAGTTTACTACACCGAGCGAATTTAAGCACGCCGGTGAGCGGGTAGTGCAGGGGCAGCGGTTAATACAGTCGGCCAGCGATGTATTTCTTGGCTGGGCAACCGATCGGGAAGGAAGATGTTATTATTTGCGTCAGCTGCGCGATAAAAAAATGTCAGTGCGCCTGGAACAATTCAGTAAAGGTCTTCTTGTCAGTTATGCGCATATCTGTGGAAATATTTTAGCACGGGCCCATTGCAAAACGGCACAGGGACCTTTTATCTGCGGTTATATGGGTAAAAAAGATGTTTTTGCGAAGGCTATCTGTCAGTTCGCGACCGGATATGCTGACCAGACCGAAAGAGATTATAATGATTTTATGCGGGCAATAAAGGCAGGGAAGCTGGAAATTACCGATGACACACCAAAGGAAATTTAGAACCGGCACCCCTTAAAATACTTTATCTTTTAAAACCCCTTACTTCCGTTATGCACTATGTTTAGATCGGGTATGGGAATTTAATTATTAATAGCGTGTTTATTGATTGAAAATTAAGCAGCGAGCGCACGTTTAATATGATTAAGCGGTTTTCTGTTTAAGTGGTTAATATATTGCAGGTGGTTACAGCAGTTACTTTAGCCATAATTCTTGTTCTCAGTCCTTCAAAAGTTTTAGCATAATTCAGCAACATAAAATAAATCGCAAAGCCTGCCTAAACACTTTGGCGCATTTAACCCAGTAATCTAGCGGGGATTAACAACTTTCCCTTCTTTGGTAAGCTTACCCACGCCGCCTTTGCCATCCCTGCCCCAGGGTTCGCCTTCAATCAAAGAAACGTACATAACGTCTTTTTCAGGTAATACCGATTCTGGAATGTTCAATACCATATCTCTTGCCCATAACCGTTTCAATGTGTGTTGTGCCTTCACATTCACAGCGATAAAAATAAACAGCAGAAGGAATAAAATTCTTTGCAGTAAGTTCGTGATGTTGAATGATTTATCATTTATGATTATGCTGATAAAATTAAGATATTCAGTTGGAAGTTGCAATTTAAATTGAGTTATGAAAACTAAAAGGGAAAAGGTCATGATTTTTATCTTTTTCCCATGAGGCACCTGACCCCGATTGATGGGGGTACATTTAATTTCTATTGCTGTGTTCCAAACATTTAAAGCAAAATCGGGTTTATAACCTGTTTGACTTATATTTAGTTAATAAAATTACGGAAACCGAAAATTCAATTAATAGGTAAACTGATAAATTATTCAAATTAAATTGACTAACAAATATGAATTTCAGAAAAAACTACTTGCTGCTAACATCATATATATATTTTAACAAAGTTACTTTTATAAGAAAAATGTCAGGCGGAAAACTATTAGATATCGGCTGCGGCAATCATTCACCAACTACTGCAAAAAATATTAAACCTTCAATATATTATGTGGGAGTAGACATTGATAAATATAACCTTAATGACTCCGACTTAGAAATCGCCGATGAGATTCATTTTTTTGATGTGTCAAGTTTCTTCGACGATGTCATCACCAAAGTAGATCATAATTTTGATTACATTATCTGTGCTCACGTTATTGAACATTTACCCGATAAGGACCTCCTTTTCAAAACCATAAAAAATAAACTTACAAAAGATGGGAAATGTTTTATTACCACGCCTAATATAAACTCAATAAACTTTCCTCCATCCGGTCTCACATTAAATTACTACGACGATAAAACGCATGTTGAAATGCCTGTCACGTTTCAGCATGTTTATGATTTATGTACCAAATACAATCTCCATTTAACCAGGTTTCGTTTACAGAACAGGACTATTTTAAGTTATCTGATTGGACTGTGTTTTGAGCCATTGAGAATATTATTCAAACGAAATTTCCCTTTTACCTGGTGTTACTGGGGATTTGAAGATTTATACATTATTGAAAAAAATAAAACATAAATGTTTGAACTTCTCAACTTGCGATGACAACGAAAAAGAAAATGCCATGGCGATGGGGGAAAATAAGCAAATAAGTATGCCGTGCCATAGGTACAGAACACCGCGTTTAGTTACACTGCGATTGTGGCGTACCCAACGGCACGCAAAAATTTACGTCTTTATTTTTCTACAAATGTTTTGCGCCAATGGCACATTGAGTGCCAGAATGTTTTCCTTAACTTAATAGCATTGGAAATATCCCGCAGAAAAGAGATTACCTTTTAAAGGGTATGCTATATTTTTCATAATTCCTGTAATTATTAAATAGTTAATTATATTTACCATATAGGTCATTTATAATGACAACACCAGTAAACCGTATAAAATAATATCGATATGAGTAAAAACCTTTATATTTTCCTAAACATTTTCCTGGGATTAGCCGCGGCTTCGGTTTTATGGCAGGGCATCATTCGCTTCCAGCTTGGCGCGGAAATGATTACGCTGGATTCGTTTGTTGCCTGGTTTTTGACGGTGATTATCACTCATGCAATAGGATCAGTACTGTTGCTGAAGTACTATTACTATCGTAAGTATTGGTCTGCTTTTTACACGGCAATTATTGCAACCATAGCAAATCTCTGTTTTTATGCGATCTTCTATGTTGCGTTGGTCTCGAGGGAGCTAACAAACTATTATATGCCGGCGCAGGTTGTTTCCTTGTGTGCCGGTATTGTATACGCTGTAAGTCTGATATTTTCCGTTACTGGAAAAAAATTCTGGCTGAAATTAGCAGGATTTTTTATGCTTGTCATCGGTCTCGTTTTAGTGTCAACAATTATTTGGTACATGTCTTCCAAAACCATTCGCGTCTCCAACATATCGGAAAAAATTGCTCAATGGACTTCGTTAGCTGCCGGCTTAATCCCTGTTCTGCTTATCATGCATTTTCGGGGTGAGCTTAAAGAATTAAAGACGGAAAATGTCGATAAACCAGCACCGAAATTATTAGAAAGCATATTTGGCTTTGTGGCGATATCAGCTTTATTATTTACTATAACATTTGGAGTATTAATAACCAGTGAAAGCTATTCTAAATTATACTGGAAAATTTTTAATGCAGAAAAGGCACAGCAATTGGTTAAGCTATCGGGAGTAAGAAGCTTTACCGGTAGTAAAGGTGGCACCTTGCGTTATCTTTTAATTAAGCCACTGAATTACAATCCCCAAAAGAAGTATCCGTTGGTGGTAAGCCTGCCTTATGGCGGTTATGAAGCTTCGGCAGCTGAATTTCTGTCGACTGATGCCTATAGAAAAGAATACCCCGCATTTCTTTTTGTCCCTTATTGCCCGGATGGTGCCGGTTGGGGCGGCATTCCGAACTACCCCACAATTGATACATTGGTTTACGACGCCATCAGTTCGTTGGATAAAGAACCCGGGATAGATGTAAAAAGGCGTTACATAACAGGACTATCAAGAGGAGGGTACGGGACCTGGCATTTTATCTGCGCACGTCCGGATATGTTTGCAGCTGCGGTGCCGGTTGCCGGAGGAGGTGATCCTAAACTTGCGGCGAGCATAATCAATGTTCCTGTGTGGGCTTTCCATGGCAGGTTAGACAAAAATGTTCCTGTTAGCGGCTCACGGGACATGATTGCAGCGATTAAAAAAGCGGGTGGAAATCCACGGTATACGGAGTATCCAGATGAAGGGCATAACATTTGGGAACAGGCCAGCATAACACCGGGCTTATGGGATTGGGTGTTTGCCCAGAAACGGGAATAATGGAACTTATCGATTACTATTTCTTTGCGCTATCGGGGTCGACCGAAAAATAACACATAGCCATCAGCATCTGTAAGCTCGAAGCCACGAAGACCGTCGCTGGTATCCATTAGGGGCACAGAGAATGTGATACCGCGCGACATAAATTCCGCTGCAAGCGTGTCAGGATCGGGTGTATAAACGTAAGCGTCCCATCTGGCCCAGGGATGGCGCTGGTAATTGGGTAGGGGATCCACGCCGACAGCCTTCACAAAGATCATCACGTTATCGCGCTGCACAATACCGAAAAATGGATTTTGTTTAGGCTCCTGAAAGGCTATTTTAAAACCAAGCATCTCACAGTAAAAGGAAAAGGCCGCTGTGACATCCCGAACAATGAAAAATGGTGCGATACCGGCTATGGATGGCTGAGTCATTTATTATTTTCTTTTGTTATTGTACTGGTAAAATTAGGGCATAATAACGGAAATAACTATTTGAATAGCGGATATAAACGCCAACATTTAGCAGATGGAAATATGCCAAAAACGGTTAAAGAAATAAAAGTCAGAATAAAAGATATTTAAGCCCGTTGTAGAAATACTATCTATAAAAGAAACATGAACCTGGTTTGAAAGAATTGAGTTGTTCCGGTCATTCCAAATCTATCCAGCATACCATAACCGTAGTCGACCGTAATGCGAAACATATCGGATGGTTGCCAACTAAGCGCGGGGGTGAATCTCCAGAATTTTCCGCCGGTAATAGTTCCGTTGTCAAGATCGATAGACTGGTAGCTCAATAAAAGTTCCCAGGATCCAACACCGCCCTTAGAAATCGGGTTTTTTACTTTGTTAAATCCAAATATCCCTGTATGGGTAAAATAGGGACGCACCTCGCCCGTAATCTCCCATAATGCAAATACTTGTCCGCCTGTGAAGACAGGATTACCTGTTTGCGGAGAGTTCATCATGTGCGCATTAAACTCGGTACCCAGCATGAGTGGGCCCGTCCGATAATAAATTTCGCCACCGATAGAATTGGAGGAACTCACCGGGAATTTTTTTGTGTCAACAAAATAAGCCCCCGCACCTGTCTCTGGTCGTGAGCGAACCTGCAGCGTATCGTTTGCTACTTTGCCCCACCGGTAGTTTACGCCGATATGCAGCACAGGTTTGTAAACATCCGTGTAAACGGGCACCCAGGCAATACGGGAGACGAATTGGTACTGGTAAGTTGAAAATTTTTGCCCTTTGGATATCACATCGGTAAGCGCGCTTAAGTTGACAACTAAATGTTGGTTTGGAAAATATCCCAGGTATTTTATACCATCCGCCATAATTGGGATAATATCTATTGACATGGGCCGTTCCATCCCCCAAATAGAGTATCCATTCATCACTTTAACCAGAGAATATCCCTCTTTGGCGCGACCAACCCAAATGCGTCCGTAAATTTCCGGAAAATTAACCATCACGCCAGATTCGCGAACCAACCAGTATTTCCCGGTCCCATCATACATCATACCTAATTTCCAGGTTATTTCACGTTCGGTTTTTAGTTTTCCGGAAAGGATAAAGCGAAAATCACGTACATACAATTGCGACGACAAATCACCAACCTGCTTCTTACTGATTGCATCTTGATTGAATGCGATCATATCATACAAGAACCCTACCTGGAATCTCATAGTTGAAAACGCGTTCTCAAACTCATACCAATGTAAATCTTTGAAATTTTCTTTGGGGATGCTATCGGCCTTTTTGGGCATAAATACCTCGCCCGTTACACCATCGGGAACCGGTTCCGTTGTTTGTTGACAATAAGCGTTAGATATGGTCAGGAAAAAATAAATAAGATAAAACGCGGTTGCAACAGAAATCGTTCTAAGGGGTTTAATAACCCTGCCCAACCTTTTTTTCATATTATTAATCATAGAAGGATTTGTAAATCAGAAACAACTGGTATTTGCTCGTTCCCGTTAAATAAATAATCATGTTGAAACGGAACATTATTCACCCGGAAATGGTAAATTTTCCGGGTGAATGCAGTTTCTTTAGCTTGTTCAATAACGAGAATATTATGGTTGCACGACGGTAATGCTTGCGGGATCAAGCAATTTCTTGATCTGGTCGTCGGTCAATAATTTCTTCTCGCGGATAAGCTCGAGAATTCCTTTGTTCGATTTCATTGCTTCTTGAGCAAGTTCGGTCGTTTTTTCATAGCCAAGCACTGGGTTTAAGGCTGTTACTATGCCTATAGTCCGGTTGAGATAGTGGGTTAACACGTCTTTGTTAACTGTAATGCCCTCAATACACTTGGTGCGGAACAATGGTACGGATTTAAATAAAAGAGCCTGTGATTCCATGATGGCAACCGCTACAACCGGTTCATAGGCATTTAGCTGTAACAGCCCCGAATGGGACGCCATTGTTACGGTAAGATCATTACCTATTACCTTAAAACAAATCTCGTTCATTAATTCGGGCATTACCGGGTTCACTTTTCCCGGCATAATGGACGATCCCGGTTGCAGCGCAGGTAAGTTAATTTCGAAAATTCCATTTCTCGGCCCTGATGTAAGAAAGATCAAATCACTGCTAATTTTAGAAAGCGTGATGCACAACGACTTTAATGCCGACGAATACATCACAAAGGCCTGCATGCTCGAAGTAGCGGCGACAAGATTATGGGCGAGCACCATTGGTTTCCCGGTGATTTTTGCCAGCTCAACCGCGCATTTTTGGGCATATCCCGGACTTGCGGTCAATCCGGTGCCGATGGCAGTTGCACCCATATTTTCTTCATACAAGTAAGCCTCACCTTGGCGCAGCGCCGCTATTTCAGCGTCCAGCTGATCTCCAAAAGCATTGAACTCCTGTCCCACGGTCATCGGAACGGCATCCTGTCCTTCGGTTCGTCCCATTTTCAATATGTCCTTAAATTCTTCTCCTTTTTTATGAAAAGCAGCCGATAGTGCCTGCAGTTCTTTAACAACTTTATCATTGTGCAGCAATAGTGCAACGTGTATAGCAGTGGGATACACATCATTTGTTGATTGTCCCATGTTCAAATCATCATGAGGTTCAATGGTGTGGTAATCACCCTTTTTATGCCCACTCATTTCCAGCGCGATGTTGGCGATCACTTCGTTTGCATTCATATTTGCCGAGGTTCCGGCTCCGCCCTGGTAAAGGTCTACCAGGAACTGATCATGATATTTTCCATCCATAACGGCCTGGCAGGCTTTTTCAATGGCATCAAGTTTTTCTTTGCTCATTCTTCCATCTGCAGCGTTTGCCCTCGCCGCTGCCAATTTTACCATGGCATAGGCTTTTACATAGTCTGGATAGAAATTGGTAAGCACGCCGCTCACCTGAAAATTTTCCAGCGCCCGAGCCGTCTGAACGCCGTAATAGGCGTTATCAGGAATTTGTTTTTCACCTAGCAAATCTTTCTCAGTCCTTGTTTGACAAAAGGCATTTGACATAACTGCTGCCAATGCGATAACAAGAAAAGTGTTTTTTTTAGAGATTTTCATTTTGTTTTTTTTAAGATTTTCGGATCACGGTTTGTAAATTGAAATAATGGGTATCAGCAAATATGTTCTACCGGATGGCAACTAATATTCAAAGAAATATTTCTGCAATTGATCTTTATCCTTTGTTTGGGTTAGTCCCAGCATCAATAAAATTCTTGCCTTTTGAGGGTTCACATCATCACTCACAATTGTTCCCAGTTTTGCATCGTCCACCTCATCTTCTAAAACAACCCGGCCGGAAGTAGAGCGCGTAGAGCGGCAAACTATGATACCGCTTTTTACGGCTTTTTCTATCGCATCATAATAAACTTTATTGAAGTTGCCATTCCCAACGCCTGCAATAACAATTCCGGCAACTTTCTCATCTATAAGATGATAAATCATGGAGGGGTTCGCATCCGCATACATATAAACAATTTCCACTCTTGGCAATTTTGTCAGGTTTGTAACATCGAACGGAGTTTCACTATGTGATCTGCGTGTCGAATGAGAGTAAAAAACTACCTTTCCATCATAAACCTGGCCGATGGGCCCTGCATTCGGTGCAGTAAAAGCTTCCATGTGCGTTGAGCTTGTTTTCACAATATCCCTGGCATCAAATATGGCCTCTGAAAATACAACCATGGGGCCTCTTCCTTTGCTCTCTGGGGCCGCTGCAACTACAACTGCATCATAGAGATTCTTTGGACCATCAGCGCTAATCGCAGTGGCAGCCCGCATTGATCCGGTAATTACCACGGGGTTGTTGCTTCGAAGCGTCAAATTCAAAAAATATGCAGTTTCTTCCTGCGTATCTGTACCATGAGTGATGACAACGGCATCTGCCTCATTATTTGCAAAAATTTCATTAATGCGCTTATTCAGCTTTAACCAAATTTCTATACTCATATCCTGGCTGCCAACGTTTGAAATCTGCTCGCCCGTAACCTGGGCTATTTTATGAATTTGCGGTACCGCATTTAACAGGTCGCTTATTGGTAAGGAACCAGAGGTATAACTGGCCTTTTCTGCGGAAGCGCCGACTCCAGCAATAGTTCCGCCTGTGGCCAGGATTTTAACTCTCGGCAATTGAGCGCTTGCCCCGAAGCAAAAAAATGCCAGGGTCAATAGTAACATTAACTTTTTCATAATGAATAAATTTGGGATTGTTTTTAAAGGATTTTTCATGCTTACAATGGAAATGATGTATAATGATTATATAGTGAACTGCAATACGATGGTCGTTCTTCTTTTTCCTTTTTTTTAAAATTTATAAATATCAGGACGGTATTAAAATATAAGATATAAGGATGGTTTTAAGCTGCGCTAAATTGTTGCCATGGTTTACATAACTGCGAGGACATGTGCTTCGCTAAAAAAGTTTAAAAGAAAGGACAGGGAACCTTCTTTAAACAACGGTAAGAAACGTTTCCGTAACAAACCCATGACAAAATTATAAAGTGTTATTAGCGACGACGACTTATTCCAGCTATTTATCGTTGCGTTTTATAATGTGCAACAAAATCGCCTTAGCTCATACTTAGCCGAATAAAGATTTGAGTGTCTGCGTTACCGGCGGCAGGTTAGTGGATATTGTTAAACCTAGATTAATCTTTAACCGGCGAATGTATAAACCAGCTTTTATTTTTAATTTCGGTTTCCCTAACCGTTGCTAATGGAGCAAAAATAAATTACCTATAACTGCAATTGCTCCGTTCGACACTAACGTGCGTCATCAAATTTATTAATCACTATAATTGAAAAACAAATGAGCAAAATTACAGTAAAAGACGGAACTGAAATTTATTACAAGGACTGGGGAACAGGACAACCACTGGTTTTCCATCACGGCTGGCCTTTATCCGGCGACGACTGGGACGGACAGATGATGTTTTTCCTTCAACAGGGATTCAGGGTTATCGCTCATGATCGCCGGGGGCATGGAAGATCGAGCCAAACAGATGTTGGACACGATATGGACACCTATGCAGCTGATGTGGCAGAGCTTACACAGGCCCTTGATCTGAAAAACGCGGTACACATCGGTCACTCAACCGGCGGCGGCGAAGTTATCCGTTACGTGGCAAAATATGGAAAAGGGCGTGTGGCCAAAGCGGTGCTGATCAGTGCGGTTACGCCGATCATGGTACAGTCTGCAAGTAATCCGGATGGTGTTCCGCTATCGGTATTTGACGGAATACGCGAAGGCACGGCAACAATGAGGCCACAATATTTCCAGGATTTTACCATTCCATTTTATGGATACAACCGCGAGGGAGCTAAGATATCGCAGGGGGTGAGGGATAATTGGTGGCGCCAGGGTATGATGGGTGGAATAAAAGCACATTACGATTGCATTAAGGCTTTTTCGGAAACTGACTTTACGGAAGACCTTAAAAGTGTGGATGTTCCTGTACTCGTTTTGCATGGCGA
>DASXMZ010000152.1:0-4080 GCA_036495385.1 Mucilaginibacter sp.
ATTCTTTTGAGGCTATGACAGTAGGTGAGTATTTAAATGACCTGTCGTCGTCCAGCCAAAAGCTTTTGGTAGCGCTTATTTCGGCCCGGCCATCAATATTTGTGGTAAAGGCCCCTATAGTTGCATTATTACGTATAATACCCACTACTTTATTGTATATACTGTCCTCGCGCTTTGGTGTAGATAAGCCCCCAATATTAGCACTATTATCAAATGTATATATACGTGAGAGACCGCTCCAGTGTATAAAACCAAGATCCTTTATATTCCCCTGGAAAGTAACCCCATCCTCGGTACGGTATGATGTACCTATGGATATTGATGCCCCCGGATTTCTAAAACCTGGCAGATAGTCGGGCCTTGCAAACGGACCCGGTATATAGCTCGAATAATAGGTTCCTCTTAGGTGAACCCCCGCTGTATCAAGTAGTTTATCATAAATGACGTTTGAACCGGTAATATTTAGTTTTTCGAATTGTACACCTGATAATGCGCTTATTTTTACGCCCAATACAAATTGTGGACTAAGCCGCTCGCGATAAGTAAAACTGAATTGGTTGTAGGTTTGGTGATAATAATTGCCATTGAAAATATTTGTATAGAGTTGAGCATCATTAAAACTTTGGGTGCCATTTAATGCGGCGACGGCATCATCCGGAACTAAGCCCTTTCCCTCTGCCCTGGATTGCCACGAAAAACCCAGCTCTTCCTCTCCGTCAACGCTTGCAAACATTTTTAGCATAATAAAATATACATTTGCATCAGCGCCCAAGTGATTAAACCTACCCTGGTTTATCTTTAATGCAGAGTTATCATAGCTATCAAGGAAAATGCGACTTTTTACCGTTGCCTGGGCATCTCCACTAAAATTAAAATTTCCAGAAAAATTTGGAACCAGGAAGTTAAAAGCAAATTTCTTACTGCTATCGGGAATAAAAGCCCTTTGAGATGGATTTTCAAAAGAATCGTATAGCGTTCCGGTATTATATTGAGAAAATTGCTGTGCAAAAATTTTTGACGTAAATAGAAATAAGCAAAAAACAAGTAAAATCTTCTTCATATAATGCTTGCGCCCTGGGTGGTTGTATTCGTTTTTAAAAGTAGGATTTCAAATAATTATTCGAGAACTATAGAATATTATCTTTTACGAAAATTTCTTGTGATTGTTATGTCCGCTGTGTTTATTTTATTTTTTAACAACAGACGTATCGTTATTTAACTTAATGCAAAAATTAGTGTAAAAGTTTTTGTCAGCGGCGCTAAACTGAAAAGATACAGCATAGAAGTTTTTCCAGCCGGGTTCGTCCAGGCTAATAATATCATAAATATTAGGGTACATATCCCTTTTTAATATTTGCTGCGCGTTTTTAAATTGAAAGAAGAAAGACACATTGCTTCTGTCGGCTACGAGGTTATCAAACTGATTATACTGATGATTTTTGCTTAAAAATTTTCGTTTAATATAAGTATCGTAATAGCTTGCCAACTCGCCCGTGCTATTTGCTAATATTAAATAATTATCAAGAATCATGAAATATGGTCGCCTGAATCCCCCAAAAGCATCACCCAATAAAAAGAAAGGCAATTTTTCATATTTGAGATGACCTGTATCTTCGTTGGTCATTGTGCTAATGGACGTCATCAGCGATTTTAGCTTTGATCCGTCGTTCACCGCAATAATAGCGAACCTTTCAAAATAACGGGTAGTAACCAATGCGAATTCATGATCGAGCAACTCGCTGAACTGCTTCTGCAAACTAACTTTAGTATCGTATTTGATTGTTTTAAATAATTGGTCTTTTTGATTTTTCAGCCCCGCTTTTGTATACCATTGAGTCAGGTCGGCCTCAAACTTTCGGGGATCAGAAACTGAGAAATTGATGCAATAAGCGGTAGAGATTGGGAAAATATCTTTTAGATGATTAACAACCGGTTGCTGATAGCTAAAAAGATTCAGGTATGTGACAGGCTGGTGAGGCTCGACGTTTGTTTCACCGTGAAACATTAGTGCGTCGCTTCGGTAGTTTAAGTTTAATGCAGCCAATGCGTGCAAAAGCCGAAAACTTTTAAAAACATCGTTACTTTTATTTTCAAATAGCTGGTCGAACAGTGGCGACAGCTGGTTGTAGTTTATATATAAATTAGCAAGCGAGCTGGCATTTTGTTGTTCAGAAAGTAAGATGAACGGCTTCTCGTCACTCTTGTCATAGGAAGAGCTTTGGAGAATTTGTTCTTCTGAAAAGCTTCCCGAAATAACGTTGTCGCTTTTAACAGTAATATAGAACGTCTTTTTTAAAGCATTGATGTAAATACTATAGGCTTGTTTGCCAACTTTCGGAATAGGAGTTGCCAAAAAACCACTGTTTGGTTTTTTGTTTAATTCGCTGATTAAAGAGGGTTCAAAACCATTTGTCGAAGATATGGTGAGTAACAGATCAACGTTAGTTGTTTTTGATGGGTGTACTGAAATAAATATGTTTTGGTTGGTGAAATATTTTTCAAACAATGGATTTAACAGCAATTGTTTACGCAAAATATCAAACTCGTCAATTTTATCTTTACCCGCAATTGCTGCGAGCAATGTGTTTTCATTAAAAATATCGTAAAAGCCTTTGTCATTATTAAATTCAAAAATCAGTGCTGCATTGTCCGGTATGGCCTCCATAACCTGGCTGGTGCGCATTCCAGGCGTACTTATATTTTTAAAATAACTAACCGTTATAAACGCAGTAGCTAATAATAAAATTAGGGTAATTATTATTTGTCGTTTCATTGCTTACTTTGCAAAGGTAGTTTAATTTTTAAGTTGATGGGGAGAAGGCCGCATACGTTGCAAATGGCGCCAGGGTTATAAATTTTATGTTTCAACTTTTGCAAATTAGCAATGCTTTTCGACATGGTCAACCTTTCAAAAATCCTTAACTTAGCTTTTTATAGCTTTATGAACAAAAAAATAATTATTACTGCCTCAATTTTTGGAACGCTGGCAGTAATAGCCGGCGCTTTTGCCGCCCACGGTTTAACGCAATCAATATCACAAAAAAATTTAGATGTTTGGCATACAGCGGTTCAATATCAATTTTATCATGTTTTTGCTTTGTTGTTTCTTTCAACATTAACGGGTTTTAAACAAAAACTTGTTAAAACGTCGTATTATCTTTTTACTTTCGGAATAGTATTTTTCTCAGGCTCATTATACCTGCTTGCTTGCCGCGACCTTATAGGCTGGAGCTGGTTACCTATACTTGGCCCCATTACACCAATTGGCGGCTTACTTTTTATAGCGGGTTGGGCAACACTCGGATTTGCCGCCATTGAAAAAAAATAAATCATGTTAGAGTTTGCCGAAGTACAACATACCGAGCGCCAAACACTTTTTGTGGAGGTGATTTTGCCTTTGGCTATAGCTAAGAATTACACTTACCGTATTCCCTACGAGATGAATGATTCGGTAGCTATTGGTAAAAGGGCCGTGGTACAATTTGGCAAAAGCAAGCTGTACACTGCAATTATTGCATCCATCGGCATCCTGGCACCCGAAAAGTATGAGGCGAAATATATTATAGAAATTTTGGATGACCATCCGATAGTAACCGACACGCAACTGCATTTTTGGAAATGGCTGTCGGATTATTATATGTGTTATGTTGGCGAAGTGATGAATGCCGCACTACCATCTGCCCTTAAGCTTGCTAGTGAAACACGCATTATGCTTCGTGAGGATTTTGGGTTTGACCGTTCTGCGTTACATGATAAAGAATTTTTGATTGTTGAAGCGCTCAGCATTCAGCCGGAGTTGACAGTAAGTGATATTATAAAATTGCTGGGCCAGAAAACGGTGATGCCCATTCTTAAATTACTGTTCGAAAAAAATATTATCCATATTTCGGAAGAAGTAAGTGAGCGCTACAAACCGCGCACCCGTACTTTTGTTACACTAAATCCAATTTATCACGACCAGGAAAATTTAAAGGAGTTATTTGAAATACTTGAAAAACGCGCCCCAAAGCAAGCCGATGCTGTGATCGCTTATATAAAATTATCGCGTCATCAAAAAAATATCTCAAAAAATGAATTGAT
>DASXMZ010000153.1:0-17106 GCA_036495385.1 Mucilaginibacter sp.
CTTCGCGCGAGGCATGGATTCCTTTTTATTTTATCGCAAGATGATCGATTTTGTTTTTGAGTTACCTAATTCAAGATATTAAATAGTTCGATTAGTCGATCAACGTGTATGGCACGAATATCGGGTAAGGGGATACCAGGATGTTTCAAATAAACTTATTTTTCCTGGCGATGTTAATTGCTTCCGACCGCGAATTAACATCAAGTTTTGAATAAATATTTTTAATGTGGGTTTTTACTGTAGCGCTTTCAATAAAAAGCTCGTCTGCTATCTGGTTTCTTTTCTTTCCGTCCATAATCAAACTGAGGATTTCAGTTTCCCGTTTCGACAGCGGCGAATGGGTGTTTTTCTCAAAAGATTTAATTACCATTCTCGCAATTTTTGTACTCATGGGGCCGCCACCTTCCTGCACTTCTTTTACGGCTTCGAAAATTTTAGCTGCTGAAGAATCTTTGGTTAAGTAACCCGCGGCGCCATTGTGCAGCGCCTGAAATATCTGCTGCTCAAATTCAAATACTGTAAGTATAATAATATGAACCCTGGGCAAGAGTCTTTTAAATAATGGAATCGCATCAATTCCGTTGATACCGGGCAATTGAATATCTAAAAGTATAACATCCGGTTGATTCGCCACTAAATGCCGCTCGGCATTTTCTACTGAAGTATAAGCACCTGTGACGCTGAGGCCGTCTTCGCCCTCAAGTAACGATTTGTAAGTTTGAAGCAATATAACATCATCTTCAATTATCACAATGTTTATAGGCGGGATGTACATTTTTATATCAAGTTATATTGATAATAAGTTTTGTAGTTGTGCCCTTTCCGGGACTGGAATCAATTATTATTTCTCCGTTTAACTTTTGGGTTCTGTTTCGAATATTTTTTAGTCCGTTACCTTCGTATAGCTCATCAATTTTATATCCTCTTCCGTTGTCCGAAATGGTCAAACAAATTCGACTGTAAGACATCTGTTCACACGAAAATGTTACAATATTTGCCTGCGAATGCTTCAAAATATTGTTCATCAGCTCTTTAAAAATCAATGTAATATTATGGCTATATCCAAGCGGCAGTTTAATGTCAGAACTATCCCGATTATTCGATGAAACAGTGAACACAATGTTCATATTTTCAAAAAGAGAATGGCCAAATTTTTCTATTTCTTTTATTATTTCATTCAAATGATCATTTTCAGGATTCAGAGCCCAAAGAATACTCTTTGTACCCATGTACATTTCCGCAGCACTCGACCTGATCTGCTCGGTCAACTTTTTTTCTGTTTCCAGATCCGGAGACATTTTTTTATCCAGGAGTTCTGAAAGCATATTAATTCTTGTCAGTTTGTTGCCCAAATCGTCATGAAAGTCTTCTCCTGTTTGCCGCCTCACATTCTCTTGTTCCTGTAACTTTAATTGATGGATAAAATTTAGTTTCCGTCTGCTTGCATAGCTTTTATATAAGTAAATACCCAAGAAAGTCGAAACCAGGAGCAATACCACTGCAAGCTTAAATGATACTGTTTCATAAAACTCCGGGGTAACAGTAAATTGGTATAAAGCGACACCACTTGGTGAACTATTAACAGTAGCATTTTTTACCTTAAAAATATAATTCCCCGGGGGCAAATTCGGGTAATCAACCCATGAATTTTGGCTTGGTTTACTATAAGTTTTATCCAATCCTTCAAGCATATACTGATATAAAACAATTGGAGTATTAAACTCTATTGCCTGAAATTCAATTGCTATATGACTTTCGGAAGAGGGAAGTGATAGGTCGCCGGGCAATTTATAGCCACTGAAATATGAATAATGGAGATTTTTTTTATTACTAGTGTAAGTTTGAATATTTTCAATTACAATTTTAGGTACTGAACTTGAAGAGTTGCTATAAACAATCGGATATATGTTTGCACCATGCGTAGTACCAATCCAAATGTCGTCTTTTACTTTCAATATGGCGTTTTGATTGCTTTCGAACAAAGGACCGTCAACAGGAACCGGGCTTAAATGTAAGCTGTTATTTTTTTGGGCCAAACTATAAATACTTACGCCCCTGCCGGTACCTATCCAAAGTTTATTATCATTTACCAACAGGTTATAAATTATATTCGAGTTTAAGCCGGTCTTCCTGGAAATCGTTTGTATCGACTTAGTTTTTAAATTATAGATTGCTACTCCTTTTTCGTTTGTCCCAGCTATTACAAAAGGCTTACTATATGCCAGGCAGTTAATTGGCGCTTTCGGCAAAGCATCAGAAAAACCGTTGTCGAATTTTTTTTTCCTGATCAGACGGACACCGTCCAAAGTTCCAACAAGCATTGAATCTTTTCCAACCTCAGTTATCGACGAACAGTAAAAATTAAAATCACTTATCCTCACTATGGCATTTCCCTCTAAATAAAAGCACCCGTTGCTGGAGGTAAACCACAAGTTATGGGAGCTGTCTTCATAAATGGTTGTAAAAACGGCGAAAGGCGGATTCCCATTTTTGGTATAAATTTTAGAATATTCGTCTCCCTTCTTTAGCCACAGTCCCGAATTATCTGTTCCTATCCATAAATTATCATTGCTATCTTCATAGAGGCAGTTAACCCTCAAACTGGATAGTTTCTCCCGCGGCAATTTCAAATCGATCATGTTATTATTTTTATAACACAATAGTTTGCCGCCGTTACTGCCTATGTATACTTCATCATTTTTACCTTTTGCCAGGGCCATCACCACTTCATTATCCAGCCCCTGTGTTTTATCATATACTAAAAAGGTATTATTCTGATATTTAAAAAGCCCGGCGCCATCAGTTCCGAACCAAATTTGATTGTCAACATCTTTAAACATGCAAAACACCCTGACATTGGTAAACCCATTTTTATCATTGAAATAAGTTAGGGTCTCGTTTTTTAGTAAACATGCACCGTTATCGGTGCCAATCCATAGTCCATTCTCGTTATCCAATAAAAGACAAGTAAAAGCGGGGTGCAGGGGTTTAAATAGTTGTGGAGATTCAGATTTAATTACACCCTTATTTGCTGAATATAAACTATCGTTTGTTATAAAATACATCAGATCTGGGTTCGAATTATCAAAAACGAAATCCCCAACAAACCGAATTTTAGGATGCCCCGCCAGGTTACAGTAAATTTTCCATTGGTTGTTTTCGAGCTTGTAAATACCGTCCCCGTAAACAGCCGCGAAAATCTCACCTTTTTTGTTACTTTTTAAATTAACAATGCTTTCATCATCCGATACGACTGTCTGTATCTCCCACTGCCCATTATTTAGTTTATATAGTTTCTTCCCTATCATTGTCCATATCTTGTTCTGATTATCACACAATAGCATGCTGGCTATTTTTCGGTTTTTGCTGCTCGGGAAAACATAGTTCTTCAATCCCTCTTTGCTAAATTCGGTTACCCCTTTTTCACCGCCTACCCACATTGTGCCTTTTTTATCCTGCGTTAGCGAAAAAAAAGAGTTTCCGGTTAATCCGTCATCTATAGTAAAGGCTGAAAATCGCCTGCTATCAAAACAATTGATCCCACCTAAAGTGGTTAGCCATATCTGTTTATTTTTATCCTGGCAGATAGAAGTAACCTGCGACTGAATTAGCCCATCGCCGATATCGTAGTGCTGAAAATAATATTTCTGAGCCTTTACATTTAATGAAAATGAGCAAGCAATAACTATATAGATAAATAATAAAATAAGTTTTCTAAACATCACTGACGTGTATATGAGTAACTATTAATTATTTCATCAAATATTAATTTATAAAATTAAGGCCTTGATATGAATATCTCAACTTACCAATTAGTAAGCTGAGTAAATTTATTGAATTAAAAAGCCCAAACTAAAAGTTTGAGCTTTTTGACCACTTGACTTAGCCGTATTACCACGACGAAGCTTATTGTTTTATTAGTTTAATTGTGTCGTTTCCGAAATCGGTCCCTTTTGATTCGGTGAAATGCAAAGTAACACCAATTAACAATATCGCCCGGATGATAATCGGCCCAGTCATCCTGTTGAAAAGTATAGCGATTGGTACACCAAAAGCACGGAGGAAGGATTGAAATGTATCCGTCATGATTAGTTAATGAGTCAGTTAATTTCTTAAACTACAATGTTCGGAAATATCCATTCCATTGAATATTCGAATCCTACCATTTTAAATAGGAGGAAAATTATCAGTTAGTTAATTATTAAAAAAATCCCCCTTTCGGGTGGAGAAAAAAGTTAATGGCTAAGGATAACTTTGCTATAAATTCTATTTGCCATATTATTTATTTATGATAAAGGATGCTATCGATTTTCAACTGAGCGTGTACGAACCGGAAAATACTTGCAGGTTTTTAACTAGATATTTTGGCTTTTTTAAAAGCGGCATTCCTGGGAGAAGGATATCTGATAGACAGGGCTTTTTGATTTGCAATAGTTTTGGCAATAAATACTTTTTAACCCCGAAAGAAAATACGATTTCAAGCTTTGGCTCGGATGAGATAATTGTTGTGAATACCGATGATTGTTTAAGGGACTATCACCTGTTGAATGCCACCGGAATAAAGTTTGAAAAAAAACCACAGTATACCCGAAACGGCCTTGAAGCCATAATTATAGACGAACACAGGAATATATATAAATTAATAGAAAAGAGAGATTATTCTGACATGTGAAGCCATGAAAAAGATTCAGATTTTAAATAATCAAAATAAGATTTACAGCGAAATAACCAAAAACGCGCATTACTCCAATGAATGCCACGAGTTTTCTATAAGAATAGTTTTTAATGGGAGCGAAGAATACAAACTTGGAAATAAAACACTGAAAATTTATCCCGAAAATTTTTTGGTAATTAATGAAGGCACCGTGTTTAATCGGGAGATTTTTTCAGAGTTTCCGGTAAATACTATTTCATTGTTGTATAACCATCAATTTCTGAACTCTTTTCATCAGAGTATGAATTCGTCAAACTCTATACTGCTTGATGAGCCTTTTCCGATCGGGGAGAACCCAACGCCGAGGTTCCTGGAAACATTATATCCCATGAAAGGAGATATGTTTTTTAATATGCAGCATTTAAAAAATCTTTTCGACAGCGATAACTATAACGACCTTTTAATGAACGAATATTTAATACATTCCCTCATAAACTTTTATCGCATTTATGATAAGGAAGTCCTGGCGAAAACTGAACAATTGAATGTTTTAAATTACGCAAACAGGAAAGAATTGTTCAGGCGGTTAAATAATGCAAAAGATTACATGCTGAGTAATTATAACCAGGCAATTAACCTGGATGAAATATCCGAGTACGCCTGCCTTTCGCCCACTCATTTTTACAGAACCTTCAAGCAAACTTTCAATTGCTCGCCACATCAATATCTTATCCAGCTCAGGCTTTCACAAGCCAAATTCTTGTTGAAAAACTCTGGTTACGAAGTAAGAGAGATAGTAAATTTAGTTGGATTCGATTCAGCAAGCTCTTTTATACGCCTGTTTAAAGAAAAATTCGGCGTTACTCCTGGTAACTATAGGATTGGGATTGCGGCATAAAAACATTGTGTCTGGCTTAAATAGAGAGATAGAATAGGTCAGGTTGGTAACAGCCTAATTCACCAAGCGTTCCTAATGGAACGCAATTTTATGTTGTTTTTTTTCTACCAACCAAACGTCCCAATGGGACGAACTTCAAGCCACAATTGTCTTAAAAGGGCATCTCGTTAGTAGGTATACATAGACCTAATTACCGCAACTGCACAAGTTCTAAGTGTAAAGTCACATCAGTATTAATCATCCAAAGTATCAATTTTTTCCAGGACAAGACTAAGCCATGATTGTCCCGTCGGGACGTCTCGTTGGTAGAGACACAGAAAGCCTTTTTACGTTCCATCGGAACGTTTCGTGAGGTCGCGATTGCTGTCAATTGCAATTTTAGACTGTTGAATTTTACCGGTTAACGTAAACACCCGCTCAATCCATCAAAATTTGACAATCAGATGAACACGGTTTGATTTTTAACTCTGTACATTTGCTTAACGGTGTTAGATAATTTAATACCGTAATTAAAATGGCAAGCAAGGACAGGATACAACGAATGAAAGAAGAAACCAGGATAAACATCCTGGATGCTTCACTTCAGATCGTTAAAGAAGAGGGATGGCAGGCTTTGAGTATGCGTAAAATTGCCGATGTAATTGAGTACACAGCTCCCATCATATATGAGTATTTTTCTAGCAAGGACGCGATAATATTAGAGTTAACCCGAAAGGGATACCTGATTTTATCGAGGGATATGCAGGAGGCTAAAGACAAACACGGCTTACCCTCCAATCAATTGGAAGCGATGTGGCTGGCTTATTGGAACTTTGCTTTCGCGAATAAAGAACTTTACCAGGCAATGTTCGGAGTAACTACCAGCTGCAGTTGCGAACTGGTAAATACATTGCCGGAAGCAGAAAAACCCTGGGATCTGATTAGTGGTGTGATCGGTGAACTTATGGGTATCGACGATATGGACTCGGAAGTGATCTGTACAAAATACTACACGTTTTGGTCGGTAGTTCACGGCTTGATTTCTATTAATCTATTGAGCCGGGGTAACTCCGACGAAATCAACCGCCAGGTTTTGAAAGACGCTATCGGCGGATTAATACGGTCTATTACTACATAGTTTTTTTTTAATAAAACAATAGCATTGTAAAATAATTTAACACTGTTAAATACTAATAAAATAGCCCCTCTTGCAAACGACTAAAACGCAAGAACCGGGTTTTAATAAAAATTCATAAAACTGAATTTTGGCTTGACTGATTCTTCTTAGGAAATAACCTCCTGATAAGTTGTTCAGCCGATAATAAAAGTTCATCCCCTAATTAACTGGTTCACTTAAATATATAATATCATGAAAACAAAAACTCAAATTTCGACCAATCAGTTTAACATTGTTAAACAATTTAATAACGTTAAATTAACAAATCAGGCACAGAAAACCTTCCTATTGGATATATTAATTTCCCACAGATAAAAGGCAAGTCCATTATTCAAACAATTAAGCAATAAAGAATTTCAAAAATTCAGCATTCAATAAATCAATAATTCAATAATCAACATGAAAACCATCTATCTGGCGCTAATCGCGCTTTCATTATACAGTTGTTCACCAAAACCGCAAACAGCTGTCGCACCGCCACCGCCTTCGTTGCCTGTGGCCACTATCGTTTCGGGAACCGAAACAACTTACCAGGAATATCCAGCTTCAATAGAGGGCGCGGAAAATGTGGAAATCCGCCCGCAGGTAAGCGGGTCACTTGACAAAGTATTTGTTGACGAAGGCGCATTTGTAAACGCCGGAGAGCCGCTATTTAAAATTAACGATGCTCCTTACCGGGCGCAACTGAACAACGCCATCGCAAGCCTGCATGCTGCAGAAGCGGCTTTAGCTAACACACAACTGGAAATTGATAAGTTAACGCCGCTTGTCCAAAACAAAGTGGTTTCTGAATACCAGTTAAAAACTGCAAGGGCTGCCTATGATGTTGCCAAAGCAAATATAGAACAGGCAAAAGCTAATGAATCAACAGCTCAAATTAACCTCGGGTACACCCTGATAAAGGCTCCGGTAAGTGGCTATATAGGCAGGCTCCAGAAAAAACAGGGAAGCCTGGTTGCTCCTCCTGACGTTGATGCCCTTACTTTATTGTCTGATGTACGTGACGTGCATGTATATTTTTCATTGGGTGAAAAGGACTTTGTAAGCTTTAAAGAACAGTATCCCGGTGGAACGCTAAAAGACAAATTACAGCATTTACCTGGTGTAGATTTATTACTGGCCGATAACAGTGAGTACACCCAACAAGGAAAAATTGATATGATAGATGGCCAGTTTGACAAAAACACAGGTGCTATTACATTGAGGGCGAGCTTCCCGAATGCACAGGGATTATTACGTTCAGGAAACACCGGCAAAATACGGCTTAGCCTTGACCACAAGGATGCATTGATAGTTCCGCAATCGGCAACTGTTGAAATGCAGGACAAAGTATTCGTATTTACAGTTGCTGATAGTAATAAGGTTAAAAAACAGGCCCTTACAATTATCGGTAAAAGCGGCACAAATTACCTTGTTAAAGACGGTGTTAAAGCCGGCGACAAGGTTGTGTTAAGCGGCTTTGATCATTTACAGGAAGGCACTGTAATACATCCCGAAAAGGCAGTCGATAAAGTAGCTGTTGTGGTAAAGAAATAACACGTTAGCCTCACCCTGCCCTCTCCAAAAGGAGAGGGTTTTCTAAGTCCTCTCCTTGCGCCACCGCTAAAGCTAAGGCGGCACGCGGTTGGAGAGGATTTAGGTGAGGCCAATGGACAATCAAACACATTAAAATTAAAAGTCATGTTTAAAAGATTTATAGAAAGACCGGTACTTGCTACCGTGATCTCGATACTGCTGGTAATACTGGGGGTAATCAGCCTCACCAGGCTGCCCTTGCAGCAATTCCCCGATATAGCTCCGCCCGCGGTGCTGGTAACCGCAGTTTATCCTGGCGCTAATGCAGAAACGGTGTTGCGCTCCGTTGCACCATCGCTGGAAGAATCCATCAATGGCGTTGAAAATATGAGCTATATGAGCTCGACCGCCAGTAATGATGGTTCATTGGCAATTACTGTTTACTTTAAGCAAGGTACTAACCCTGACCAGGCTGCGGTAAATGTACAGAATAGGGTTACACAGGCTACCAGTCAGCTGCCTGCCGAAGTTGTTCAACAAGGTATAACCACAACCAAACAACAGAACAGTTTGATAGGCGCTGTTGGTATGTATACCGAAGATCCTAAAAAGTACGACCAAACGTTTGTGGCCAACTATGCACAAATAAATATCATTCCCGAAATTAAGCGTATCCCGGGTGTAGGGTCTGCTACTATATTTGGTGGTGTTAAAGACTATTCGATGCGGGTTTGGCTTAATCCGGGCGAGATGGCGGCTTACAAAATTACACCTGCCGAAGTCATGGCGGCCATTCAGGACAAAAACCTGGAAGCAGCGCCGGGAAAATTTGGGGAGCGCAGCACCGAAGCATTTGAGTACGTAATTAAATACAAAGGGAAACTTACCAGGCCCGAGGAATATGAAAATATTGCAATCCGTGCAAATGCTGACGGCTCTGTATTGCATTTAAAAGATGTAGCACGTATTGAACTGGGCGCCTACTCATATACCAGTGTGTCGCACTTAAACGGGCACGACGGTATTGCAATCGGCGTAATACAGTTATCTGGTTCAAATGCAAATGAGATCCAGATAGCGGTTGATAAGCTGATGGAAAAAGCATCAAAGGATTTTCCGGCCGGTATTAAATACAACAACTTTTACCGTACAAAAACTGCCCTTGATGAATCTATAAGCCAGGTGGAGCATACATTGGCAGAAGCTTTTATACTCGTATTTATAGTAGTATTTATTTTCCTGCAGGATTTCCGGTCCACGCTAATCCCGGCAATAGCCGTACCTGTAGCTATTTTGGGTACATTTTTCTTTATGAACCTGTTTGGGTTCTCTATAAACCTGCTTACTTTATTCGCATTGGTGCTGGCCATCGGCATTGTGGTGGACGACGCTATAGTTGTCGTCGAGGCGGTGCATGCCAAAATGGAGCATAAGCATTTGGGAGCAAAGGCGGCTACAACCGAGGCAATGCACGAAATTACCGGCGCCATTATATCTATCACGCTCGTAATGGCTGCAGTGTTTTTACCGGTAGGTTTCATGACCGGTTCAACGGGTATTTTTTACAGGCAGTTCGCCTTTACTATGGCGATAGCTATTCTAATATCGGCGGTTAACGCTTTAACATTAAGTCCTGCACTTGCGGCCTTATTTTTAAAGAGCAATCACATCAATGAAGATGGTATTGTGGTGAAAAAAGGATTTAAAGAAAAATTCTTTGCCGCCTTTAACAGCAGCTTCAATGCCGTTACTAACAGGTATGTTGGCGGCTTAAAATTTCTGGTGCATAATAAATGGGTAAGTATTGCCGGTCTTGCATTAGTAACTCTTGCTACTGTTTATTTAGTAGGTAGAACAAAATCCGGCTTTATCCCAACAGAAGACCAGGGTTTTGTGGCCATTTCGGTTTCAACTCCATCCGGAACATCGTTGAACACCACTACACAGGTACTAAAAAAGGCCGAAGATGAGCTTAGCGCCTTACCATCGGCAAGGTTTGTTACGGCAATATCAGGGTTTAACTTATTAACCTCGTCAAACAGTCCATCAGCAGCGGTATGTTTTGTTTTATTAAAACCAAGCAAAGACAGGGGCGCTGTGAAGAATATTGATGCCATACAGGACATTATCAGAGGGAAATTAGGAGCTATAACCGGTGGCAGTTTCTTTGTATTTAGCTTCCCTACTGTTCCGGGTTTTAGCAATGTTGAGGCTTTGGATGTAGTGCTTCAGGATAAAACCGGCGGTAAGCTGGATAAGTTTAGTGGTGTGGCCAATAATTTTATTGGGGAGTTAATGAAAAAACCGGCCGTTGCATACGCCTTTACCTCCTTTAAAGCAGACTATCCGCAATTGCAATTGGAAGTCGATGACGATAAGGCTAACCAGCTTGGGGTAAATGTGAAGGATATACTCGCCACCATGCAGGCTTATTTTGGCAGCGCCCAGGCGTCGGATTTTAACCGCTTTGGTAAATATTACCGGGTAGTGGTTCAGGCAGATATTGCCGACAGAACGGACCCATCGTCAATTGACCGCGTATTTGTTAAAAACAACAAAGGCGAAATGGTGCCGATTAACACTCTTGTAAAACTAACAAGGGTTTATGGTTCAGAAACTGTATCGCGTTATAATCTGTTCAATTCAATCGAGGTAAATGCCATTCCTAAACCGGGTTACAGTTCCGGGGATGCTATCAAAGCTATCGAGGAAACCGCAAAAGAGCAGCTACCGCAAGGATATACCTATGAATTTTCCGGACAAACACGTGAAGAAATATCATCGGGCGGACAATCGGCTGTCATTTTTATGCTTTGTTTAGTGTTCGTTTATTTCCTGTTATCGGCACAATATGAAAGTTATATACTGCCTTTAGCAGTAATATTATCTATCCCTACCGGGATATTAGGGGTGTTCATCGTATTGGGATTAACCGGTATTGAGAACAACATTTACGTGCAGGTAGCCCTTATAATGCTGATAGGTTTATTAGCTAAAAATGCTATCCTGATTGTAGAATTTGCCGTTCAACGCCGCAGAGCAGGGCATGCATTGGTCGCGTCAGCATTGGAAGCCGCAAAACTGCGCCTCCGCCCTATCATTATGACATCCCTTGCATTCGTTTTTGGTTTGTTCCCGATGAGTATCGCAACCGGGCCATCTGCACAGGGTAACCACTCAATAAGTATCGGCGCCGCGGGTGGGATGGTTTCGGGGGTAATTCTCGGACTATTTATCATACCTGTGCTTTTTGTAATATTTCAATCGCTACAGGAAAGAATCACAGGTTTGCCGTTGGCAGTATTGAACAATGAACACGATCAGGATCAGAAAGTGGTTGACGGCAACGAAATTCCTTTAGTACACAGTGAGTACATCGTTTAATTATTAAAAAAATGAAAATATATATAACCGGGTTAGCTTTAACATTAATGGTGTTAAGCGCCTGTAACGTTTCCAAAGATATTCAAACACCCAAACCCGCATTACCTGAAAATTTCAGGAATGCGGCAACGGTCAACGACACCACCAGCATTGCAAGTATGCCGTGGAAAAATTTCTTTACCGATCCGGTATTGCAAAAACTGATTGATAGCGCCATTGTAAAGAATTACGACATGCAGATAGCGCTCAAAAATATAGAGTCATCGCAATTGCTGTTTAAACAGGTTAAATGGAACTATGTTCCTGAGGCAAGTCTGAATGTGACAGCCAATACTACACGCCCGTCGAATAACAGCATTACCGGGTTGAGTTTAAGCACCTACAAAATCGGTACAAACCATATTGAAGATTATTCAGCCAACCTGGAAATTTCGTGGGAAGCGGATATTTGGGGTAAGATAAAAAATCAAAGTAAAAGCGCGCTTGCAGCTTACCTTCAAACCGTCGAAGCAAAAAAGGCTATCCAGACCAATATCGTAGCCAGTGTTTCGGAGGGTTATTATAACCTGCTTATGCTGGATGCACAAGCGGATATAGCTAATAAAAATGTGACGCTAAACGACAGCACCCTGCGCATTATTCGTCTGCAATACGACGCCGGGCAGGTAACACTGCTTGCCGTTCAGCAGGCAGAAGCCCAACGGATGGCGGCGGCGCAATTGATTCCGCAGTTTGAACAAAATATCACCATACAGGAAAATGCCCTGCGCATCCTTACCGGTGAATTGCCCAGTACAATTGAACGCCAGGCAACGCTCGACCAAACGACTATGCCCGGCGATCTTTCCGCAGGAGTGCCTTCTAACCTGTTAAGTCGCCGGCCCGATGTAAAAAGTTCAGAGCTTGCGTTAACTATTGCCAACGCAAACGTGGGTATAAACAAAGCGGAGATGTATCCTGCTTTGAGAATAACTGCCACCGGAGGCATCAACTCCTTCAAAGCAAGTAATTGGTTTAACATCCCTGCATCGTTATTTGGCATAGTTGCCGGCAGCGTAGTGCAGCCGTTGTTAGATCATAAACAACTAAAAACACAATACTATGTAGCGAAGGTTGAAAGGGAAAAAACCGTGCTGCAATTCAGACAGTCGGTTTTAAATGCAGTTGGCGAAGTATCAGATGCAATGGTAAAAATTGAAAAATTAAAAGCCGAGCAAAACATTGCGGCCAGCCGCGTGAGCACTTTACAACATGCGACTACCAATGCTAACCTGCTGTTCAAAAACGGCATGGCCAATTACCTGGAAGTAATAACAGCTCAAAGTAATGTATTGCAAGGGGAGTTAGAGCTCGCTTCAATAAAACGGGATGAATTGAATGCCGTTGCTGATCTTTATAGATCGTTGGGGGGTGGTTGGAATTAAGCCACGCGTTAGAATTTAACGGCGATAATCTGGAAATAGAAATTGATTAATAATAAAGCCGTCTTAAATTTATTTTTAGGACGGTTTTATATTTGTGATAGGAGACGGCAATTATGCTATCTTCGAGAAACTAAATCTTCCCAAACAATGAAACTCTATATTCTATTTTTCCACACGATTATTTTATTGAGCAGGTGCGACAACCATGTAACCAGAAGGAATACGATAACTAGGATTGAAGTTGCGAAAGGAGGTTGCTTAAGAGGGTGCTCGGTGACTGCGATTAGTATCGACAGCACACTAACCTTTAACTATTTTGGTGGCTATAACGCCGGGTTGAAAGGGAATTATACGGGTAAAGTTACACAACGTTTTTGGGATTCATTAAACGTGAAACTTGAGCAAATGAACTACAAACACCTTGATACAACAGAATACCTTGGATTAGATGGAGAACAAGCTGAGGTGATTTGTTACTGGGGTGGGCACAAAAGACGCATAACACTGTCGATAGATGGCTTTGACACAACCAGCTATAAATCAAAATTTTTCAGAGAGTTAGCTTACAGTTATGATCGTGTTAAACTGAACAAAACAAGCAGTGTGGTAAAGTTTGAGGTAAAGTATCAATACATGACGCCACCACTGCCAAAAAAAGATAATGTAAAGTTTCCACCGCCAAGGCGCGCTAAAAGATGAAGACGCTTCATAAGATGCTCAATTTTGTGTTTGTAATATCCCTATTTAAGCATGCATCTTATTTTTTATGTCCAATGAATAACTAACAATTCCAATTGGTCTAATGGCTTATCTTATTAAGATGGCGAAAACGCTATACCCATGCCCCATCGGGGCTAACCATTTGTAGAACAAAAACAAGCAGCCTTTGCGCCCTGTAGGGGCGCTTCATTATCCGCCTAACAGGTAATGATATGTAATTCGGTATTTTACACAAGGATTAAGATTGTTCACAAAATCGCCTATTATAAGCATACTGGCAAGGGTTGCCCCTACAGGGCAAAATCCCTCTATGTTTTTTTCTACAAATGGTTTACCCCCAAAGGGGTAATAAGTCGCTGTAGCTATAAGTGATATTTGCTACTGACGATAAGGAATAGCGGATAATTGTTGTGACCACGCTCGCCGCCATGGAACCATAAATTTTATATTTCTTGCACCGTTCGTCCGATTGAAGAAAGCGCAAACCCAATACCTATGCCCCATCAGGGCAAACCATTTGTAGAAACAAAACCAATCAACCATTGCGCCCTGTAGGGGCGCTTCATTATCCGTCTAACAGGTCGTGAAAGATGTATTTTTCGTCATATTCAACAGCGTAGTCCTTTAATATTTCCAGATATTCTTCTCTGAATGTCTTTTTTGAATGATGTTGTTTTTGATTCAGAATATATTTAACAACACTGTCAGTTTGCGAACGACTATTACTAAATGCACCGTACCCATCCTGCCAATAAAATTTCCTTTTGGTGAACCCTTCATTATTAATAAACATAGAACTGCCAGATTTTACAAGCCGCATCATATCGGAAATTGACTGGTCAGGACTAAGTCCAACAAAGAAGTGTAAATGATCTGGCATTGTATTTATTGCCAATAATTTATGTTTATTGTTTTGCAGTATGCCGCTAATATACATCTGAAGGCGATCTTCCCATTCGGGTTGTATTATTGCCTGCCTGTATTTTACTGCAAAAACACAATGAATATACAATTGGGTATAGGTATTTGGCATAAGGATTAAGATTGTGCTTAAAATTACTATTTATTAAGCATGCTGGCAAAGAGTCGCCCCTACAGGGCGAAAAATCTTTCTTTATTTTTCTACAAATGGTTGACCCCTATGGGGTAATAAGGACATTGCAGTAACCGAAGACTAAATATGTGATAGGAGATGCAGATATAATTCAAAAGAATAACAAAGCACGGCCAATAAGTGTTGTTTATAATTTATGTATTGACTAATTTTATAAAAAAGTAAATCATGGAAGGAATAAGTTATATAACAGATAATCACAATCGTAAAAAAGCAATGGTGATTGATTTAAAGACCATTGAGGAACACGAAGAAGATGTTCATGATTTCATTGATACGCTAATAGCAGAAAGCCGTAAAAACGATGAACTAATCGATTGGGAAAAAGCTAAAGATGATTTAAAATCCGGTAGAACGCTATGAACCACGAATGTTTTACCGGTTTGTTTGGTTATCCTTGTTAATATAATATTTTTTAAACCACCGAGATATTTTCTCATCCGGTATATCGTCCCAATCTTTTCCGGCGGCTGATCTTTTAAAATGGCCAACCAATTTGAAAGGTTCATTATCAATCGAATTATCGAAGAAAAAAGCCTGATAAGCAATTTCCGCGACATCATACAACAACTCAAGTGCACGATAATACCTGGCTTCAATACGGTCGGGAGGTACATCGTGACCACCTTCCTTAACCCGTAAGGCAACACGATATTTATTGATCTCAGGCGATTCCGTTGAAACAAAATAAAGATACACTTTATATCCGGCTCCAACCGCTTCTCTCATAATATCAAGATTGGATTTGTGGGAAAATACTGTTTCAAAAGAGAACCTTTTTCTTGCTATAAGCAACGCCTGCCTTAAATACCTGGCAACAATCTGCGCCGTGCGGTCAAGATCACTTTCTTTTAAAAGCAAAAGGAGATTGTCAGTAATTTCAAAACAATTATCAAATTGTTTTCGTGTAAAGTCTCGGGATAACAAACCTGATGATTCCGCGAAAACTATTAGCTCTTCTTTTTTACAACTTACTTCGTAGTGAGCAAATGTAAACGTACCTTGTTTTATACTTTTTGCAATGTCGTCAGCATTGATATAAATACCAAAGTCTAGTTTGTTTTCGTTAATTTCTGTTTCCCGAATTTTTTTAATTACCGTGCTTTTTCCAGAACCATTGGGGCCGGCAAATACCCTCAGACGAAGTTGCGAAGCGGATTGTTCTGCCACGGATGAATTTGCTAGGCTGTTTGCAGCTGTTCAATCTGTTCAATCTTGCCGTCCTGGTATTGTTTTACAATCCATCCGTCTTTAACAGTAACTACGTATCCCATGATCTCCATCGCATTTTTTGCGGCAACTTTTCCTGCACTTTTTGCCTTATTTACCAGGATTCTTTTCGTCAAATAGGTAAATCCATCGCTGGTTCGGTTTCTTGAAATTCTTTTTGCTCTCGTAGTCATAATGATTAAAGTTACAAAAATAAAATGTTGTTTGCCAATTGATGTATAAAATTTATCAAAGCTTATAATAGCTTTTACAATTTATCCCACCAAGGTTGACGAAACTACAGTTACCCCCTTGTTAACACTATCACACCCAACTTAAAGCAAACTTCATCACTGTCATCCCCTACCCCCGACAACAATTTGTTAATATTAAGCATACACAATTTAACTATTTGGTAACCTATTTTTAAATAATAGGCAATAGTGAAAGGCTAAAATTGTTCGATAAATTTTATCAATAATACTTGAAGACACACACGGTAATTTTCAATCCAAAATTACTTAAAACAGGGATTCTTGTTTTACTAAGCCTTCGCCTCCTCTCTGCTCACGCTCAGTCCGTACCGCTTCCAAATGCTTTTGCCCATAACGATTATTGTCATAAACACCCTTTGTTTGACGCCCTGGAAAATGGATATACAAATATTGAAGCCGATATTTTTCTGGAAGATGACGAACTCATCGTAGCTCATGTTAATCCCTTTTTCAGGGAAACTAAAACACTGGAACGCCTCTATTTTAAACCTTTATTTGACCGTATTACAAAAAATGGCGGACAAGTTTATAAAGGCTATAATGATCCTGTTACCTTAATGATAGATATTAAAACCGGGGCAAGCAATACTTATAGAACGCTTAAACCCCTCCTTGAAAAATACAGATCGATATTATCCAGCTATGATCATGGAAAAGTTTGCCAGGGTGCAATTACGGTCGTCCTGTCAGGTCATAAACCTTTTAAAATGATTAACAGGAACAGAACCGCTTTGCTTTTATTGACGAAGATTTGCGA
>DASXMZ010000154.1:0-4087 GCA_036495385.1 Mucilaginibacter sp.
ACAATACCACGTAAACCGGTACCAAACTCAACCAGCTCACCTGATTGCACTTTTGTTAATCCGTAAACACGTGCAATACCATCGCCCACCTGGAGCACGGTACCCACTTCTTCTAATTCAGATTCTGACTTAAAGCCGGCCAATTGCTGACGCAAAATCGCCGATACTTCATCTGGTCTTACCTCTACCATTTTTTAATTTTATTTAGAGTTTTAATTTTAATTAGCTGAAATTATCCTGCGGGAAAATTCCTTTTTTAGTTTTCTCAAATCGCCGGCTATACTGGTATCAATTTGCCTGTCGCCAACCGTTAGTACAAAGCCTCCTATTAATGATTCGTCAACTTTCGCGTCTAGTTTTACTTTTCCACCAGTCGCTGCCTCAATATCAGCAACGATTTTTTGTTTATTTGCTGCTGATAGCGTAGCTGCCGACACGACTTTAGCTTCTATAATATTATTTTTAATATCATACATGCTGATGTATTCCTTTGCGGTGCCATATAAAACCTCGCCACGGCCTTTGTTTATCATCAGCTTAAAAAAAGCCAGGCTAACTTTACTAACTTTTTTACCAAAAACCTCGTCAAGTATTTTTACTTTTCTTGAATGAGATACAATGGGGTTAGCCACAACCGCCTTTAACTCAGGGTTTACCTTTAAGGTGTGATGAAAAAGCTCCATATCGTCCTTTACGGTCTCAATGGCTTTCTGTTCACCTGCGAGATCAATAAGCGATTTGGCGTATCTCGATGCTACTGTTAATTCTGACATTTCTTTTTATTTCGAATTTATCCTTATTTCGGATTTCGGATGTTCGATTTCGGAATTGTTTTTATTTAAGATTCAATTGTGGATATCCTACGTCGGTTTTTAATAAATCCGAAATCGAACATCCGAAATCCCAAATTAAGAAAGCTTCACTTCCTTCAATAATTCCTTCACTAACTCATCCTGTTTTTTCTGATCTTCAAACTGCTTGCGCAATATTTTTTCAGCAATATCGATTGAAAGCGCCGCTACCTGGCTTTTAATATCCGCCATGGCAATTGCTTTTTGATTATTGATCTCCATACGTGCAAGTTCAATTTGCCGTGCGCCTTCTTTTTGCGCCGACTCTTTAGCGTCGCTGATGATATGATTTTTTATTTTGGTTGCTTCAGCTAAAATAGCATCGCGTTCGGCGCGCGCGCTTTTTAGCAGAACCTCATTTTCGTTGGTTAAACGGGTCATTTCCTCTTTAACTGCTTCAGCTCTTGTCAGCGCAGTTTCAATAGATTGCTCACGCTCGTTTACCGCTGATAAAATAGGCTTCCAGGCATATTTACCCAGTATGAACAACAGGATAAGGAATGATAAGGCTGTCCAGAAAATTAATCCAACTTCGGGTTTAATTAAGTCCATTGTGTTTATTTAATTCTATTTTAATTATTGTAACTGCTTTTTAAAACAAGCCCGGGGCCAATCGCTCCGGGCTGTTTTTTTCTCTCTTGCCTAAATAAATTAGAGCAAAGCTACTACCACGGCAAACAAAGCAACACCTTCAACAAGGGCTGCAGCGATGATCATGTTAGTTTGAATTTTTGAGATTGCTTCAGGCTGGCGTGCAATAGCTTCAACAGCTTTACCACCAATCTGGCCGATGCCGATACCAGCACCAATTGCAGCTAAACCTGCACCGATAGGACCATATCCTCCTGTCATTGTTTATTAATTTAAAGTGTATATATTAGATAATTAATTTTAAATCACTTCATGATGATGCTCCTCAACTGCCATACCTATAAATAAGGAGGAGAGCATTGTAAATACATAAGCCTGCAGAAAAACCACCAGTACTTCAATAATATCAATGAATACTGCAAAAGCAACAGACACCGGTGATATCCACAAGGTATTAAAAATAAATATTAGCGAAATTAAGCTTAGCACAACGATGTGTCCTGCTGCCATGTTAGCAAATAAACGTATCATTAATGCGCCGGGCTTTGAAAATATACCTATTATTTCTACTATCCACATGATGGGTAATATCCAGAAAGGCACGTCGGGCAAAAAGATGTGTTTCCAGTAATATTTATTGCCGTTTATATTAACTACTATAAATATAACAACGGCCAGGGTTAGGGTAACCGCAATATTGCCGGTAAGATTATATCCGCCCGGGAAAAACGGTATTATCCCAAACAGGTTATTTATTAAAATAAAGAAGAATATAGTTAGCAACAAAGGCATAAACCTTTCGTATTTAATACCAATATTTGGCCTGGCGACGTCGTCTCTTATAAATAATATCACTGGTTCAAGCAACGACTGCAAACCTTTTGGAGCTTTGCCAACTCGTTTTTTGTAGGACGATGATATATTTAAAAATATCAGCATTAAAACCAATCCCGAAAGCCACATGCCGGCCACATTTTGGGTAATAGAAAAATCCCAAACCTTTTTATTTGCTGCCTCGTCTATTTTGCCCGTTTCATCTACTGCCTTTAGTTTATTATTTAAAAGCATGTAGTTATAATACTTGCCTTTGTAAACCTGCCCTTGCGGCTGAAGTTTGGCCGATGAAAATAACTCGAAGCCTTTGTCGGTATAAAGTACAATCGGCAACGGTATAATGACGAAGTCGCCGATGAAATGCCACTCATGTTTGTCGGCAATGTGCTCCATCGTGGTTTTGCCAGCGTCAAACTTCTTTTCGGTACCTTCTGGTTTGTTTTCTTGTGAAAAAACTTTGGTCGGAAATGCCCATATCGTTAAAAAAAAGGCACAAATGAGTAATAAGTTAAAAATTTTTGATTTCAAAATCGCGCTTCTGTACATCTAAATGAAGTTTTCTACCTTAAATTTTTGTTGCGCAAGGTACGTAACAATATATAAACTTCAAAGGCGGTATTTAAGAAATATACGTAAAAAAAATCGGCCACAAAAACGTACTTATCTACCTTGTTTTTCGCCAAAAAAACCACGATAAAAATGAGGCAGGCCAGTATTTTAACAACCGTTGCACCCATAAAAGCCTCAGAGAACATAGTGGGGTACATTTGGCGAACTATTAAAATGGAAGTAACTACTAAAATGGTAAGGCCCGACAAGTAGAAAAAGATGAGCCAGAATTGGGGTGTTATTAAATCGGTATGGCCATACTTAATAAGCGCGTAAGGCGGAATAGCTATTATAAAGGTGAACCAAAGAAAAAAAAGTATGGCCTGATATATTTTCATGAGAGGTTAAAAAAATTAATAAATTGCAATTTCGAGGGGGAATGACAATTTTTTCTGGATTGGAAAGTTTATTCTTTTAGTGATTTAATTACGACGTACAAAGATATAAAAACACCTGTAAGCGCCAGCACCGCCGTTACCCATTTTGTTTGGTGGTTTGCCGACTGATCAATTTTATAACCTGCATAACTAAATGCGCCTATTATTGCTATCATCTGGAAACCAACACCCGAAAACTTTAAATAATTGTTGCCCGGCGAACCATTTTGGGGCTTATCGTTTTTCTCATTTTCGTCCATTCACAAATTTATTAATCCTATTGAATAATTGTTAGTAAATTAGCAATGCTTTATATCCCGGTTTAAATTGACGAGATTTTCTAACTTTCCTATAGTAAAACGCCCTAATTACCTGCTGGTTGCCTTGGTATTTATCATTGCAGGATGTTCTCTTGAAAAAGAAAGCGGATTTAACCGCACCATGCAGAATCTTACTGCCCATTATAATATCCTGTTTAACGCAAAAGAAATATTGCGACAAAAACAGGAAAGTTACGCCAGCTCTTTTGTAGATAACTACAATGAAATATTAAATGTTTACCAGGATACCACTTCACAAACCACGACATCTGATAAAGACCTGGAGGCGGCAATAACAAAAGCCTATACCATTATAAACATAAAAGAACAAAGCCATTACCTTGGCGATGCTTACTTGATTTTGGGCAAAGCCAACTATTTGGAAGCAAATTATTTTAATGCAGTTGAGTTTTTGAGTTATGTTGTGCGCTCATTCCCTAAAAGACCCGACCTTACACAGGATGCTTTAGTTTGGAAAGCACGCGCATTACTGTATTTGAAGCAG
>DASXMZ010000155.1:0-4792 GCA_036495385.1 Mucilaginibacter sp.
AATTTATGGACTGAATATGTACCCAGTGTTGCCAAGCTCCAGTACCAGATACTGCCGCGCATGTTTGCGCTGTCGGAACTTGCCTGGGCTAAACCTGAAAAAAAGGACTATAAGGACTTTTCGGAGGTGCGCCTTGCAAAACATTTTGCCCGGCTTGATGCTATGAATTATAACTACCGTGTCCCTACCGCATTTGAGGTGATAGATACCATGATGATCGGTTCACAATTTACAATGACCCCAACATCGGTAGTGCCGGGTGCAAAAATATATTATACATTGAATGGTCGCGATCCGCTGGATACGGATCTCCCGTATGATTCACTGGTAACTTTTAATATTCCGGCGAATGAAAAAAGAGTATTTAAAACGGTAGTGATCACTCCATCCGGCAGGCGCAGTTTACCAACCAGTACTATTATGTATAACGAGGCACCAATATCTGCCGCTAGCTACACAGGTAATAGCCAGGGATTAAAGTTCACGTTAATAAAAGGCAGCTTCACATCGCCCGATCAACTGGATTATGCTCCAACAGACAGCGCGGGTATTGCTAAAACATTAGAAACCGCTGATTTCAGAAAGACCCGCCCAAACTCTGGTATTATATATGAAGGTTATATTTCCGTTCCAGCCGATGGTATTTATAATTTTTCCTCTGCCACCTACAATGACACCCAGTTATTGATCGATGACATCAGGATGGACGAAAACCAGGGTGCAATAAATCTGCTAAAAGGGTATCATAAAATTAAAATCAAAACCTTCTATAATGCGCCGGTAACCGGCTTCCGCCGCAAGCCAATTACGGCGTTGCGGGTGTTTGTGATAGCACCGGGTTCAATGGATAAGAAATTGCTGGGTGCAGATATGTTATATAATTGATGGTTGGGGCTATCAACGATATTTGGAAGGTATTTGTCATTTCAAATACCTTCCAAAAGAGATAGAATAATAATGTCGTCAAATTAGTCAACCCAGCGTAGCTACCTATTACTTAATTCAGGAAACGGGCTTTCACGTCCGCCATTACCTGGGAATGAGGAATTCCCTCGCCCCTATCAAGTTCCTCTTTTGCCTGATTGACAGCCTGTTTAATCTCGTCGGGAACGTCGCTCCAAAAATCATTATCTGATAATACTACTAAAGACTTGATTTCATTTAGTAAAACGTCTTCGTTAATTTGAACAATTTTCACGGCTATTTTATGCTTGAGTTTAATATTCATAATCGGCAATTTATATTAAGACAAATAATTTCAATTATCGATTCATAAACAGTATAAAGTAACACTACAACAAATTTAGAAAGTAGTTCATTTTTTAACTATAGTAGTTATAATTGCGCCGTAATCTTTGTCTGTAATATTATAGTCCTTTAACAATTGTTCTTTATTAATTACCTGAATTCCTTTAAAATCTCTGTCATCAATTGATGCCAATTTCCCTTCAAAGCTTTTTGTTAAAATCTTCGAATTAAGTATATATTGAATTGAAGAATCATTGTCTGACGTAGCCATAAGTTTTGCATAGTCCGGCGACTTAGAAACAAAATATCTCTGATATCGTTGTTTAGCGAACTTTTTTGTTTCAATAAAAATAATTTCATTCTTTGCATCTGCACCATACTTTCTAAGACTTAATGTGTCTTTGACAACACAGACAATTGCAATTTCATGAGTATTCATATCACTAAACTCTGATCTCGATACTTTAACGCTATCAACAAAAAAAACCGGATTAGGATATAATTGGCCATTTTGATATCCTTCATCATAATAATGAATTGCTCTGCATGACACAGTCAAATCAATTGCAACTACCGGTTTGTCCATATAAAAAGATTCATTTATAGGAAATTTCGGCTTAACCGTTTTATCAATTTTCACATAGAAAGATATGGTGTCATTTGAAAACCTCCAATAATCGGAGCAACCTCTTGATTGCCATTTGTCTTTAAACTGAGGGTAACGCTCAAATAAATCTTTCAAACGAAAATTATTTAAATCAACAAAATCCCCATCAGGAAGATTTCCTTTGAACTGTCCTGTAAGCCTTATTTTGCTGATATAATCAGTGGCCTTATCTTTTTGAAATATTATTCCTTTCTGTTTATCTGAGTAATAACCTTTACCTTCTATGAACCTGGAATCCTCACCAAAACAACCTTTAGCCAAGTCCATTTCTTCAACATCTATTTCCTTAATATCAGAATCAGATTGTTTTAAACTAGATAAAGTTGTCTGACAAAGACAAAACCCATTAATAGTCAATTTCTTTATCAATGTGCTATCATGTAATTGAGCTTTACTTGTTGTTTGGAAAAATAGGAAAATGATGATGGTGAAAAATGAATATTTCATGGAATGTGATTTTAGGTTATTTTAAATCAAATGTATAATTCCCAATCAAAATAAAGTGTCGTGCAGTACGATTTATTTAAACTTTTCGAGCATCGCAATATAGACCGGAAAGTATTTCCGTATGTCATTATCTAGCGCTATTAGTTTATCTGGTTTGATTTACAATTAACCAAAAGCCCCGGCAAAATACCAGGGCCTTCAAATATCGGTGTAATCACTTACTAAAATCAGTGCAATCCCAACTAAACTTCCGCCAAATGGTCTCCGGTCACTACTTCTTTAATTTTAGTTTCCAGCTCATCCATCAGTTCAGGGTTATCAAGTATCAGTTGTTTAACGGCATCGCGACCCTGGCCAAGGCGGGTATCGCCGTAGCTAAACCATGAACCTGCTTTTTTAATAATGTTATGTTCAACACCCAAATCAATAATCTCACCGGCCTTTGATATACCTTCGCCAAACATGATGTCAAATTCCGCAATGCGGAAAGGTGGCGCCACTTTGTTTTTTACTATCTTCACTTTAACCCGGTTACCCGATACTTCGTCTGTATCTTTTATTTGCGATATACGGCGCACATCCAAGCGAACAGAAGCATAAAACTTAAGTGCGTTACCGCCGGTAGTTGTTTCAGGATTGCCAAACATCACCCCTATCTTCTCTCTCAACTGGTTAATAAATATACAGCAGCATCCAGTTTTACTTATGGTTCCTGTAAGCTTACGCAAGGCCTGCGACATTAAACGTGCCTGTAAACCCATTTTCGAGTCGCCCATTTCGCCTTCAATTTCGGCCTTAGGGACTAAGGCCGCCACAGAGTCGATAACTAAAATATCAATGGCTCCTGAACGGATAAGGTTATCGGCAATCTCAAGCGCCTGCTCGCCGTTATCCGGTTGAGAAATCAACAGGTTCTCCACGTCAACACCCAATTTTTTTGCATAAAAGCGATCGAAGGCGTGTTCGGCGTCAATAAAAGCGGCTATCCCACCTTTCTTTTGCGATTCGGCAATGGCATGTATAGCCAGCGTAGTTTTACCTGACGATTCGGGTCCATATATCTCAATCACCCTGCCTTTTGGTAAACCGCCAACACCCAAGGCAATATCCAGCCCTAAAGAGCCTGTTGATATAACTTCGGTAGCTTCAATAGCGGTATCACCCAATTTCATGATGGTACCTTTTCCGTATGATTTTTCCAGCTTATCCAACGTAAGCTGTAATGCCTTTAATTTATCTGCGCTGCTCATTTTATTTATATGTGAAACAAATGTAAAAAACATTATTTACAAATGCTAATTTTTTTAGTAAATAATTTAATTAGTGAATGGTTTATTGAGTTGATTAAGTTAGGGGTAATAATTTAGAATAACAATTACAAACTACTCACATAATCAACTCTATTAATCTGCTTACCAATCTTTATCAACACTCCTTTTCTTCAACTCGGTACTTATCTTATCCAACACCTTTTTCTTTTTAAGCTGACCAGCTTTTTTAATTTTCAGCGCTTCTGCCTTTTGTAAAAAGGCTTCGGTGTGGGTGCGCTCGTAATATCTGCAAAACCAGCTTATCGGGCAAATTTCGCATTTTGGTGTGCGGGCCACGCAAATATAGCGGCCATGCAATATCAGCCAATGATGCGCTATACCGGGCACATCTTTTGGAAGATGCTGCATCAATTGTTTTTCAACCGCAAGCGGAGTTTTGGCATTCGTTGTCAAACCAATACGGTTCGCTACTCTAAAAACATGTGTATCAACCGCAATAGCCTGTGCATCAAACACTACCGAAGCTATTACATTTGCTGTTTTACGTCCTACGCCAGGCAATTTTTGCAGGTCGTTAACATCTTCGGGTACTTCGCCGTTAAAATCTGCTATCAGCATTTTAGCCATTCCCAGTAAATGTTTGGCTTTGTTGTTGGGATAACTGACACTGCGGATGTAATTAAAAATTTCCTCTATATCAGATGCAGCCAAGCTCTCGGGTGTTGGAAAACGGTGAAATAAGGCAGGCGTAACCTGGTTAATCCGCTTATCAGTGCACTGTGCGGAGAGTATAACAGCTATTAGCAGATGAAAAGGGTTATCATAATGAAGTTCAGTAACCGCACTGGGCTGGTGCTCTGAAAAATATTCAACAAAATGTTTGTAGCGTTCTTTTTTTGTCATTGGGTTGTTGGTTCACTAGTTCACTGGCTCATTAGTTCATTGGTATTTGCGAACGGATTAAACGGCTGCACGTAAAATATTATTTCGCCGCTAAACTATTGATTATTGCACCAATGAACTAATGAACTATTGAACTATTGAACTAAATAAAAAAAGTTCACAGATCAAATTGTTAAATTAACAACACGACCTGTGAACCAGTAGTGGAAATGTAAAATTACCTTAAGCTTTTCGAGTAATCGAGAATGTGATGAAT
>DASXMZ010000156.1:0-11556 GCA_036495385.1 Mucilaginibacter sp.
CCGCCGCAACAAAAAGTAGCGTTGAAATTAAAAAGCAAGCAGCATTTCGTCCGCAATATGCGTTAACGTTTTTGGCTGCGCCGGATATAAACGGAGTAGGATCGTTTCAACAAGCCCAGGTTGGAACAAATTTGGGGTTAGTATTCTCAGCACACATGCTAAAAAAGCTAAGCATCAGCACAGGGGTTATTTACTCCGACAAACCGTACTCCATAGCTTCCGAAGACTATCACACGCCTTACCATTTCCCGGTAAGCCCCCAAAATATTTCTGCGGTTTGTCACATGCTTGATATCCCGTTAAATGTAAATTATCAGCTTTATGATAAACATCAAAACAAAATATATGTCGGCACCGGCTTATCGTCCTATATCATGCTAAATGAGAATTATAAATTTAATTATGCTAATTCTTACTATGCTCAAGCGTTGCCGTCAAGTTATACCGTCCCTCATAGCGACAGTTACTTTTTTGGGGTGGCTAATCTGAGCGCTACTTATCAGCGGCAGCTTAATTCAAAAATCGCGCTTGATGTGCAGCCTTATTTAAAACTTCCGCTTACTGATTTGGGATATGGACAGGTTCGCCTGCAAACAACAGGCGTAGCTGTGGGCTTAACATGGAATTTGAATTCGTTGTCAAAACATTAGCAATTAGGACTATGAAATGATGTGTACTAAAAGTGAATTGTTATTCTTTGGTTTTTTTTATACTATTACTGTAAAAAACCAATTATGAAAATTCTCTACTTTATCGCATTGATAGCAATCGGCAGTGTCGCCTTAGCGCAAACTGATGCTATCGGAATATTTGACTACCATGGCGATATCGGCCAACCAAAAAATGCCGGATCAGCCCAATATGACAAGGTTACGCATACCTATCTGCTCAAGGGGTCTGGTTATAATATATGGTTTAACCGCGATGAGTTTCAATACGTTTACAAAAAAATCAAAGGCGATTTTACCGCTACCGCCAACTTTGAGTTTATAGGAGCAAGAGGTAACGATCACCGCAAAATAGGATGGATGATAAGGGAATCAACCGATGATAAATCGATTGCCTTAAATGCAGTTGAGCATGGAGATGGTTTAACCGCTATGCAATGGCGTTCACTTACCGGTGAAAACATGAAAGACCCTGAAGGTGAAATATTTTTCCCCGAAAAGAAGTTTGAGGTGATCCAGCTGCAACGCATCGGTAAACGGTTAATTATGCGCGTCGGCCATGTGGGTGAACCGCTCAGGGCTGTGGGATCACATGAGATGACAAATATGCCTGATGAAGCTCTTTTAGGCTTATTTATTTGCTCGCACGATCCGGAAGTTATTGAAGAAGCAAGAATTTGGGACGTTCATATTGACCAGCCGGTTACAAAATAAATTCGCTTTAAAAATCGCTGTAATAAGTAATCGCGTTAGGGGTCGAAAGTTTTACTTCTTTAACCTCACCTCCTCCCTCAAATTCGAACCTTAGACCGGTAACTTGTTCTATAGAGTGCTTTTGTTCGGTGTTAAGTATGAGGTTATTATTGAGGTAAACTTTCAACCGGTGCTCTTCAACGGTCACTTTAAGATGCTGGAATTGCCTGAAATCGCATCCAAAAGCACTCATATCATGGTCCTTACCATTGATGAAGCTATCTCCTGTGAGTAGGTTAAGTTCAGAAATGCAGCCTTTATCAGCCAATGGAATTATAATGGCGCGGCCTCTCCCCAGCACCAGTGCTTTTGCCTGCCGGCAAACTGAAGCTTCTACGGCTGAAGAGTTTCTGATTGAAGCTTCAAATGAAAAGTTACTGGCATCTATACCTTTGAATTCCCTTACATTGGCAAATTTCACCCAGGTATCATTAAAAACCGGAGATCCGATTTTTACGCGGAACAAGCTATCGGATATTCCCATATAGCCTCTGCCTTTTATTTCGTTGTCTGAAAGATAAATAGGTATGGGTCGTCTCTCAATAATTCCTTTCCAGCCCTTGGTTTTAATGTAAACAAAGCATTCTTTCTTAATCTTATTATCAACAATTAGTTTTGCGATAAAATATCCGGGATTATAATAAATGGATGTATGTTGTTTTTCATTTGCCGGGACCTTTTCCCTTCGGGTAGGATCCCATGACTGCTGGATATAAACACTGTCTGATTTAAACGCTGATGCGTCATAATTGAATACAACGGAATTTGGCAGACTATCAGAGGTCTTTATGGCTTCAAATTTTATTTTTGACGGATCAACCGTTTTTCTCCCATAAATCCGCGTCAAAAAAATGATTGATAAGGCAACCAACAAACTGATTACCGGAAGCGAAATTGTTAATTTATTGAAATGCGATCGCCTTGATTTCGCTACGGAAATTGTCGCAGTAGCAGACTTGTCTCCTTCTATCGATGTATTAATCTGACTATAAGATGGTTGTCGGCCCGCATTATCCTGGTTTTTCTGCCTGAAATCGCGCCAGCTATCATAATCTAAAAAACGAGCCAATGCATTGAGCGTGGCGGAAGTGGGGAAATTCTCGTAGCGTACCTTTCCCCATATCCTTTTCAGCGTTGATACACTTAGCTGGACATGGGTTTTATCGAAAATATTTTCGCTAAGTTGTTCAAAATCATTATTACTCCATATACTGCTTTCACCCCAATCGAGTGATTGTTCAATTAGAATCCGGCATAAGGCTAACAATTGTTTCTCTTTTTCCATCAGGCTGAAAGTAATTACAAACTGTTTATTTACTTAATTAAAAATTGATTTATGGAAATTGAACAAAATTGAAAAGGCTTTGAACACAGCATTTACCGTGGTTTTTTGAGCTTTGGTTTAAAATTAAAAATCTGAAACAAAATGAACAATTTTTTATCCCGGGGCATAGTCCTTTCATTGCTGCTATCCTCATCGCTGTGCCACGCACAACAGGTACGAAAATTTAATTTGCAAAAACTTCTTAGCGATAGCCTGCTTATAACCTCTCCCAAACAAAATGTGACCGCGCTTGCAGATGGCGACAAGAACGGCGTTTCATGTAATGACATTGTTTGGTTGAAGAACGTTACATTTTCAACCGGAAGTATTGATATTGATTTGAGAGGAAAGGACGTTTTTCAGCAAAGTTTTTTAGGAATCGCTTTTCACGGGGCATATAACACGCCGTATGACGCTATTTATTTCCGCCCGTTTAATTTTCAATCTCCGGATACTCTACGGAGGAAACACATGGTACAATACATCAGCGAACCTGAGTACCCATGGAACCGCTTGCGAAAAGAGCATCCATTGGTTTACGAGCACGGAATTGTTCCGGCTCCCATGGCGGCAAGCTGGTTTCACGCACATATTGTAGTTAGCGAAACGGAAATAAAGGTTTACGTAAACCATGCTAAGACTCCGTCACTTGTTGTAAAAAAGCTGAACACAAGAAACGACGGATCGATAGGTTTGTGGAACGATGCGTTAAACGGCGACTTCGCAAATCTTGTGGTCAGATCAGCAAAATGAAATCGATTTAAAAAAACGAATAATTCTTTCAAAAATGAAAATGCTCTTTATATCGCTGTTAGTTCTCGTTTCTGCCCGGACTCTTGAACAAAAAAACGAAGTTCATAACTATTCGGTTATTAAAGCTTCTGAATGGATAATTCCGAGAAATGACACCCTCGACTACGCATTTGGTGAATATCTTGGCCAAAAGGCGCTCTTAATGAAACGCAAAATCGAAAACTACAAATCAGCAAGTATTGCTTATCCCAAAAACCTAAAATTTATGGATGGAATAATAGAACTGGACGCAGCCTGGCCGGGCGACAAGAATGGTTTTGTTGGTTTGGCGTTCAGGATAAAAGATGCACATCATTACGAAACGGTATACTTTAGGCCCGAAAGTTCCGGGACTATCAATGCTATGCAATACATGCCTGAAAAAAGGTTCGATTTTAACTGGTGGGATTATGAAAGCGACAAATACCAGGCAAAAACGACTTTACCGCTTCATGGGTGGTTTCATATCAAGTTGATAGTGAAAGGCAATAATCTATCTGTATTCGTAAATCATCTGTCAAAGGCTATATTCAATTATAGCGCGCTCGACAATTCGCTTAAAACCGGCTCCGTGGGCCTTTGGCTGGGTAACAGTAGCATTGGCGCATTCAAGAATCTTGTAGTAACAAATCTCTGAATGTCAAGTCAATCAATATTTGTTTGTGCGATGTAGGAGCCTTACAAAGGCCTTCCGCGTTTACGTTAATTTTTCTATTTTGTAAATTATTTCGTTGCACAATGGATAAAGGACGTTTAGAAGCATTTAGCGATGGCGTTATCGCCATTATCATCACAATAATGGTTTTAGAGCTTAAAGTGCCCAATGGCCCTCATGAGGCTGATATTAAATCGTTATTGCCGCTTTGTCCGGTCTTTATAAGTTACATTCTTAGTTTTATATACGTGGGCATTTACTGGAATAACCATCATCATACCATGCAGGTTGTTAAGTCAGTAAATGGAACTATCCTGTGGGCTAATATGCACCTGCTTTTTTGGCTTTCGCTGGTCCCATTTGTTACCGGCTGGATGGGCGAAAATAATTTTGCAAGATGGCCGGTTACCTGCTATGGTATAGTGCTCATTATGAACGCCATTGCTTACGGATTTTTAATTTTTGTGTTAATCAGGCATCATGGAAAAAACTCAGTATTGGCCAAAGCGGTAGGAAAGGACTGGAAAGGAAACGCATCCATACTTATTTATGCCATAGCAATAGCCGTTTCCTGGTTCAACTCGGGCGTAAGTTTTGCACTTTACATCGCAGTTGCCTGTATTTGGTTTATTCCCGATAAAAGAATTGAAAAAAAGATACTGGTTGATGAGCCTAAACACAAAGACTGACAATCAACCAGTAAACTGCTTTAATATTTAAATCGCGTTAAAACTTAAGGGTTATACCCAGCGTAGTTTGAATTTCGGAGATTGGCTGATTGGTTACCAAACGGCCGGCAGTACCTACGGTGTTTGCATTTTCAATTTTTATCCCCTGCGAGTTTATGTAATTTGCTTTTATTCCAACATCCCAGCTATCACCCAGACTGTAACGTATTCCTGCGCTGGCCCCATAAGCAAATGTAACCCCTTTTGAACTGAGCTGCGTTGTAGCTGAATTAGTTGAGTTGTCAAAAACATACGATATCGACGGCGTTGAAAAGCTTTTTATTAGTCCTGCCTCTGCCTTTATGTCAAACGTGAATTTTTTATACAGGAATGAATATTGCGGTCCAAGCAACAGATTCACGTTTTGGTAACGGCCAACGGCGGTAACCACGGTTTGATTTTTATTAAAACTCGTGTTATAACCATTTGCCAGGTTTTGCGCATCTGCAGTTGTTAATTCACCCTGGTCCTGGTACGAAAATAACCAACCCAACCCTAAGTTTTTATACAAGTAAGTGGCTCCTTCCAAGCCAAAAGTAGGGCCTCTTTTTGCAAAACCAGCGCTATTGTTGCTATAATCGGTAGAAGCAAAATCACCGAGCGGCGACGAAACGCCACCAAAAAGGCTCATGTAGTTTTTTGCCTTGTTGTCGATATCCTCTTGTGCTTGTGCTTTGAAAGAAATTATTGTAATTAAGATTATTGATAGAAGAGTAAGGTTTTTTTTCATGTTTTGGTACAGGGTGCTATTAAATTTTATTTAAACCATGCATTTTCTTTATTTGATATCATGCATCGGAAATGCAAACGTATAAAGGATTCTATTAGTATCCATATCAATTCTTAAAAAATGTTAAATTATTTATAAAAGAATCGCTGCTCTTCACTCATCCACGTAAAATAAGTAAAAACCACAGGCAATTAGCGTAGTAATACTCATGATAAAAATAAATAAGCACAATAGATTTATATGATTAAAGTATAGACGATAATACTTCAAAATACAAACCGGTAATATGACTTCTGATACTAATATTCTTGTTATTGATGATGAGTACCTAAGTTCATACATAAGCGAAAAGCTTATTAAGAAGATAAAACAAGACTCGCAGGTTACAACTTATCTGGATGGAAAAAAGGCAATAGACAAACTTGTCGAAATCAAAAACGAGGACATTAATTTACTGCCCAATTATATTTTTTTAGACCTGTTTATGCCAACTATGGGCGGGTGGGAATTTTTGGAGCAATTTAGGGCATTGAATATTGATCCACAGGGCAGGTGCAAAATTTATATCCTTACCTGCTCATTGTTTCCGGACGATGTTGAAAAGTCCGCCGATTATAATATTGTTGCAGACTACCTTATAAAGCCACTTGATTTTGATAAGTTGAAGAAGATTTTCGAATAGCTAACGGCATCGGCTATGATTTTTTAGCGTCGGAGTATTGCCGCCGATATTATTATTAAGTACATTTATACGCCGATAATTAACCGGAAAATTCAAAAAGGCTGATTGGAAAAGTATTTAAAAAAGAATTTCTCATCAATGTTTATTCCATTTCTTAATAAACCAACTTGCTGATATTAATAGGATTATGATTATAAATTTTGCCGGCGTAAGTTGTAAATGGCAAGTTTTCTATAAGTTTTTTTTTGCAGCCGGCATTATAATATTTGGTTTATCGTCATGCAAAAAAAAAGGAACCGAACTCGGGTTATTTCAACTGCTTGATTCAACTCAAACCAGCATCAATTTTTCAAACACCTTAAATGATAGTGATTATCCCGGTATTTTAAATTATCTCTACTTTTATAATGGGGGAGGCGTTGCTGTTGGCGATATTAACAATGACGGTTTGCCGGATATATTTTTTACGTCAAATAAAAAGGGCGGGAATAAACTATACCTAAATAAAGGCAATTACCAGTTTGAGGACATTACAGAAAAGGCGGGCGTTAACGGCACTGCCGATTGGTGCACCGGCGTAACTATGGCCGACGTAAACAATGACGGTTACCTTGATATTTATGTATGCGCGGTTGCAGGTAAGCTGGGGCTAAAAGGCCATAACATGCTTTACATAAATAATCATGATGGGACCTTTACAGAGAAGTCAGCCGAATATGGGCTTGATTTTTCGGGCTACTCAACCCAGGCCGCTTTTTTTGATTATAATCATGATGGCAAGCTTGATTGCTTTTTGCTGAACCAGTCGAATCATTCTGTGGACACTTACGGCGATACAACGCTGCGTAAAAAAATCAATAACCTGGCGGGAAGTAAGTTGTATGTTAATGAGAATGGCCATTTCACTGATGTTACTCAAAAATCGGGTATTTATAGCAGCGCGCTTGGCTATGGTTTAGGAATAGCAATAGGCGACCTTAATAACGATGGCTGGGAAGATATTTACGTGGGCAATGATTTTCACGAAAACGACTATTATTACATCAATAATCATGATGGCACGTTTACCGAATCGGGCGCAAAACATTTCAATCATTACAGCCGCTTTAGTATGGGCAATGACATTGCCGATTTTAATAACGATGGCCAGTTGGATATTATAACTGCGGATATGCTGCCGGCTGACGAGGCAATTTTAAAAACCTATATGGGCGATGAATCTTACGACCAGTATAAGCAGAAAATTTTGAACGGTGGTTTTCAATACCAGTATTCCCGTAATTGTCTGCAAAAAAACCTGGGCAATGGCGAAGCATTCAGCGAAGTTGGTTTGATGGACGGCGTAGCGGCAACCGATTGGAGCTGGAGTCCACTGCTTGCCGATTTTGATAATGATGGAATAAAAGACCTGTTTGTGGCGAATGGTATAAAACGGCGGCCAACCGATATGGACTACATAAGTTTTGTATCCGGCATCACAGCTAAAAGCCAACTATCAGGGCACGGTATGGATGACATCGCGCTTGATAAAATGCCCGTCGGCGAAATGCACAGCTATGTTTTTAAGGGTACAAAAAGCGAAAAATTCATTGATAAAAGTGCGTCATGGGGGATCAGGGATACCATGCTATCAAACGGCGCTGCCTATGCCGATCTTAATAATAGCGGACACCTGGACATCATCACAAACAACCTTAATCATGTCGCCTGTATTTACAAAAATATTTCCGGATCGACTCATTATCTTAGTCTTAAATTTACCGGCCGGCGCGATAACCTGTTTGGCATTGGGGTAAAAGCCTATGTTTTTTGCGGAAAGCAAATGCAATATCAGCAACTAATGTTAACCCGCGGCTTCCAGTCGTCAGTCGAGCCGAAGTTGCATTTTGGATTAGATAAGCAACAAAATGTTGATAGTCTATTGATTGTATGGCCAAATCAAACCTACCAGGTAATCAGGCATTTTGCCGGCGATAAGTCAATGACTATAGATCAGAAAAATGCCGGCGCCCATTTTAATTATAAGCAGTTTTTTCGACCTGTTTCGCCAATGTTTGAAAACGTAACCAGTAAGACCAATGTTGGCTGGAAGCATGAGGAAAATGATTTTGTCGACTTTAACCAACAGCCACTTATCCCGCACATGCTTTCGGCAGAAGGGCCCAGGATAGCCGTTGCAGATGTAAACAATGATGGCCTTGACGATTTTTATATCTGCGGGGCAAAAGGTCAACCCGGAGCTTTATTTGTTCAAACTCCGGGAGGCGGCTTTAAAGCATCGCCCCAGGCCGCTTTTATTATTGATGCGCTATCCGAAGATGTAGATGCGGCGTTCCTGGATGTAAACCACGATGGGTTTGCTGATTTGTATGTTGCCAGCGGAGGTAACGAGTACCCCAATGGCTCATCTCAGCTTGCAGACCGATTGTACCTGAATGACGGCAAAGGCCATTTCAGCCCCTCGAATGATATTCCATGCATCGAGGTTAATAAAGCTGCTGTGGCTGTTGCTGATGTAAATCACGATGGCTATCCCGATATTTTTGTAGGAGGGGCTCCTGATGCCTTTAATTTTGGGAGAATTCCTGAATCATATTTACTCATAAATGACGGGCACGGCCATTATACCAGGGCCGACCTGCCTGCAGAACTTAAGTTTGCCGGGATGCTCCGCAGCGCCGCTTTTGCCGACCTTGATAATGACGGTTGGCCCGATCTTGTCGTCGCCGGCGAGTGGATGCCTGTAAAAGTCTTCATGAATAAAAAAGGAAAGTTTGTGCAGCGGCATGACAGCGGGATGGATAAACTGTTGGGCTGGTGGCAAAGGATATTCCTTACGGATGTAGATGGCGACGGAAAGATTGATATTGTAGCAGGCAATTATGGCTGGAATTCAAAACTAAAACCTGATTCGGAAAATCCGGTCAAGCTATTTTTATCAGATATTGACAAAAATGGAATGGTCGATCCAATACTCTCGTACAGCATCAACAATAAGGACTACACCTTTTTGGGAAAGGGTGATATCGAGAAACAGGTGCCGTTGATAAAAAAGAAATTTCTGTATTATCATGATTTCGCGGGCAAAACAGTTCAGCAAATATTTGGCGACTCGATTGATAATAAACCTTTAACAGCCAACTCTTTTACGTCGGGTATTTTCTATAACAAAGGGGCGGGTAAGTTTGCTTTTAAAGCGCTGCCCGCATCAATACAGGTTGCTCCGCTTTTTGGTTTCGCAGCGCTATCGGGATCATATAGGGGAATTTTGGCAGGCGGCAATTTTTGGGGTGTGCTGCCTTACGAAGGAAGGTACGACGCTGACTACGGGGATGTATTAACTTTGGATGGGAGCGGGAATTTTAAATACATTTCGTCCGTTTCTTCAGGGTTCCTTTTAAGGGGCGAAGTGAGGGATATTAAACCAATTAAAACAGCGAAGGGAATCATTTATGCGGTTGCTATCAACAATAAACAGATCCAATTTTTTAAACTAAAGAATTAGCAGTGAGTAAATTATTTAAGCAGGCGAATGTTTTTTTGTTTTGTATGCTCGTGCCGGTAATTTTTTTTACCTCTTGTAAAAAACCCGATTATGAAAAGGTTCTTCACGATTCAACCCTTTATAGCCGTACTGTTTTTGAATTAAATGGTGTTGTCATGGGCAATAATTTTACGCCGGTTGTTGCATCGCGTAATTATGCTTACGCAACCATTGCCGGTTATGAAGTAATAGCAGCCGGTGACTCCGGCAAATACAAGTCGCTTGTCGGCCAGTTGAATGGTTTTAACGAAGTAGCGAAACCACCAATAAACGAGCTCATCGATTATAAATATGCAGCATTGCTGGCGTTTTGTAAAGTTGGCGAGGCGGTAACTTTTCCGGAAGGCAGCTTAAAATATTACACCGACAGCTTACACCAACTGGCGGTTAAACACGGTATGCCCGCTGATATGATAACCGGCTCCGAAAAATATGCCAAAGCTGTAGCCCTTTCTGTTATGGCATGGAGTAAAAAGGATAACTATTTTAAAACCAGGAGTGAAACCAAATTCGCTATTAATGATTCGGCAGGTCGTTGGTTGCCAACGCCGCCTGGCTACTCAGAAGCTGTTGAACCGCATTGGAGCGAAATAAGGACAATGGTTATGCACAATGCAAAAGAATATAGCGTACCTCCGCCACCTGTTTTTGATGTGAAAAATAAAGACAGTAAATATTATAAAGAAGTTATCTATATAAAAAACCGGGTTGATAGTCTTACTCCCGAACAAGCGCACATGGCTGATTTCTGGGACGACAATCCTGGGAAACTTAACATTTCGGGTCACGTTATGTTCATCACAAAAAAGTTTTCGCCGCCCGGGCACTGGCTTAGAATTGTTGGCATCGGCGCTGAAAAAACGAACGCCGATTTCAATACCACGGTGTGTGCCTACGCAAAAACAGCAATTGCCCTGTTTGATGCATTTATTGAATCATGGACTGCTAAATATATTTACAAAACAGCCAGGCCGGAGACCGTTATCAATAAATACTTTGATCCTAACTGGCGGCCGCACCTCCAAACGCCTCCTTTTCCTGAATATACCTGCGGCCACTGTACCATTTCTGCGGCTGCTGCCGAAGCCCTTACCAGTGTTCTAGGCGATAAGGTAGCTTATACAGATACTTCGGAACTTGAATTTGGAGTTAAAAACCGATCTTTTAAATCGTTCAGGGATGCAGCTAGTGAAAATGTTTGGGCAAGATTTTATGGCGGGATACATTTTTATAATTCATGCATAGTATCGAATCATTTCGGCAGAATTGTCGGCGACTCGGTGGTTGTAAAATTGGTGATGAAGAAATAAAAACATTGTTTTTGTTTCTATATTTATGAACCATTTTATCTTTCCAATTGTACTTTTTTAAGTTAAAATAAATACTATGAAGAAAAACATCATTATCTTTTTTCTGGCAACAATTATTTGCGGCGGGATAAATGCACAGCAGAACGTTGGTTATAAACAAGGAAACATTGTTTCTCCTCAAATAAATGATGACCACACGATAACCTTGAGGTTGAATGCGCCGCTTGCACAATCGGTTACAGTAAAGGGGGATTGGGAGGCCGACGGAGGCGTGGGGCAGATGACGAAGGACAACAACGGCGTGTGGAGCTTTACAACTGCCAGCTTACCTTCAGATATGTATTTATATACATTCAAAGTTGACAATGTT
>DASXMZ010000157.1:0-4738 GCA_036495385.1 Mucilaginibacter sp.
CTTTGGCTATTTCTATAATATGCGATGAAGTGCGCTTATCCAGTTTATCCGTACTCTTTTTGCGTTCTAGTGTTTTCACTGATGTATCGAGTATATTTTCTGAGAATGCCTTCTTTGAAATTCCCAAGTGACCAATAAGAGCATCCAACGAAGCCTTGGTGATCCCTTCGTTACTTAAGAAAATAATATCAAACTCGGAACGGATTGGCTTATTAATTATACTCTTTCCGCCAAGTAAATGAACAAATTTCAATTCCTGATTCTCTTTTGTTTTCTTTTCGGTGAGTTTCATTGCGACAATTTTACCAAATATATGGATATAATGTCGTAAATAAAAATAAATTTAATCTTCCCTACTGCGTTTTATAAGGCGCATAATAACTGTTAGCTTTTACATCTTTCAAATGCTCGCTAACCATCTTATACGGAAAAAATAAAAAAATCAATATGATTACCATAAAACCCGCCATTTCAACGATGCTGGGTTTGTCAGCAGTGAACTTGTCTTCCATGATCTTAATTTATCTGCTAAAACTCAAAACCCATCCGGAAAACGGTCTGGATTTACGTTTTTTATGTTTAGAACATGTCAAATATTAAGCCAGATGCGTATAAAGAAAGAAATAAATTGCAAATTTGTATGTTACAATATTGTTTAGCAATGAGTGAAAAAACAATTTTGGTTTGGTTTAGAAATGATTTACGTATTCACGATAATGAAATATTGTTAGAAGCAGTACGCAAAGCAGACAAAGTTTTACCCGTTTATTGTTTCGACCCCTACTATTTTAAAAAAAACCTATCCGGAAATTCAAAAACCGGGAGCCTGAGGGCTCGCTTTCTCCTTGAATCGGTAGCCGATCTCAGGAAAAATTTACAAAATATTGGCGGAGAGTTAATTGTGCGCTTAGGCAATCCGGCAGAGATATTACCGCAATTAGCAGAGCAATACCATGTTAATGAAGTGTACCATCACCGTGAGGTAGCACACGAAGAAACAGAAATATCTGAACAGGTTGAAGCCGCGTTATGGAAAATAAAGCTGAACCTGAAGCATTTCATCGGGCATACCTTATACCATAAGGAAGATCTCCCTTTCCCCATAAAAGACATCCCTGATAGCTTCGCTGTATTTAAAAAGAAAGTTGAGCGTGACAGTAACGTTCGGCCTTGCGTGGGTACCCCAGAGGTTATCTGCACACCTGATATTGTTGATGCTGGTGAAATACCCGGTTTTCAGGATATCGGAGTTGATGAGCCATTTGATGATCAGCGTGCAACCAACACTTTTGCCGGCGGAGAAAGTAATGCCCTCGACCAGTTGGCTCAATTTTTCATCAACAATGAACAGGCTAACGCTAATAAAAGTTCCAGAAATAAATCGGATAATGATATTTTGTCAAAACTTTCACCCTGGATTGCGCTGGGTTGTCTCTCTTTAAGGCAGATTTATTGGGAGGCAAGCAGGAATCAGCACTTAAACAATTTGAACCGTAGCAATCTACTGATGCTGAACCTTTTGTGGCGGGATTATTTCAGGTTTATGTTTAAAAAGCATGGCCAAAAGTTTATCTCTGCAAAGAATTCGCAGGAGGAAAAGCTTGAAATTGCACTCAACCAGGACGAATTATTTGAAAACTGGAAAAACGGTGAAACAGGTGCTCCGCTCGTTGACGCTATTATGCACGAGTTGAATGCCACTGGTTATATCAATAATTACAACAGGCAAATTGTCGCCGGTTTTTTAATAAACGACCTTAAAGTTGACTGGACAAAGGGAGCTGCTTATTTTGAAGAAAAATTGATAGACTATTCTCCTGCAAGCAACTGGGGCAATTGGGCCTTTATTGCGGGCGTTAACGATGCGCGTGAAAGCCGTTATAATATTTTAACAAAACCAGCCAAAGAACTGGAAAATAAAAATGATTTTATCGATACCTGGCTGCCTGCGATTAAGGAAAACGACTGCCACGCTTTTTAACCGGCAGGGGCTAAATATAGATTAAATAAAAAGTAACATTTTACTTCCTGATACGTCTTTTAATTAAATGAATCCTTTCGAGCAATACACGGTCATCATTGGCATCTTTGCAATACTTTTCGAGGGTATATCTTATTTACGCGCTTTCTTTCGCAAACTGATTCATTGACATTTGAATTAACTGCGGGATTTAAAATTTAACATTTAGTTACTCAGTATATTACAAAAAGTCAAATGATTTGTTGATATAAATAACTTTATGGAAATTATTTTATTTGATAGTAAAATTTTGTGGGATAATCCAATCCTTTAAATTGCTTAATCCGTATTAATGGCTGTTAAGTTTTATAAATTATTTATAAAGTTTCTAAGCCGATATGTTTACTTTTGTAACGTTTTTTAAAGATAGGTTATTTATGGACCGCCTCAATTATATAAACAGCGGAAACGCTGACTACATTAATTCCTTATACCAAGCATACCAGCAAGACCCTGAATCCGTAGAGTTTGGATGGCAAAAATTTTTTGAAGGCTTTGATTTTGGAAAAGACGCACAAGTTCCGGCACCTGGCGCTGAAACACCGCAGCACTTTTTAAAAGAAATTAATGTGCTGAGCATGATAAACGGTTACCGCTCACGCGGCCACCTGTTTACCAAAACAAATCCCGTGCGCGAAAGGCGTAAATACTTCCCCGGCAAAGAGCTGGAAACATTTGGGTTAAGCGATGCTGATATGGACACCGTTTTTAATGCAGGTGTTGAAGTTGGCCTTGGCCCTGCTAAATTGCGCGATATTCACCAATTACTCGAAGATACTTATTGCCAGGCTATCGGCGCTGAGTATATGTACATCCGCAACCCCATAAAAATAAAATGGTTTGAGAACCGGATGGAGAGCAAACGCAACACTCCTTCATTTTCCGTTGAAGAAAAAAAGCTGATGTTAAATAAGCTTAATGAAGCCGTTGTATTTGAGAATTTTTTAGGAACGAAATTTTTAGGCCAGAAACGTTTCTCGCTTGAAGGCGCTGAGGCGCTTATACCAGCTTTAGATTCTGTTATTCAAAATGGCTCAGAGTTTGGCATCGAAGAATTTATTATTGGAATGGCACATCGCGGAAGGCTTAATGTGCTTACCAACATAATGGAGAAACCTCATAAAGAAATTTTTTCTGAATTTGAAGGTAAAAACTATGATGAAGATTCTGCTTTTGGCGGCGATGTGAAGTATCATTTGGGCTATTCAACAGATGTGGTTACCACAAATGGCAAACATGTACATTTAAGCCTTTGTCCAAATCCATCACACCTTGAGGCAGTTGATCCCATCGTTGAGGGCATCACACGTTCAAAGATTGATTTTAAATATAAAAGCGATGATACCAAAATAGCGCCGATATTAATTCATGGCGATGCCTCAATAGCCGGCCAGGGTATCGTTTATGAAGTTTTGCAAATGGAAAAGCTGGATGGTTACCGTACAGGCGGCACCATTCATATTGTGATTAATAATCAAATTGGCTTTACTACTAATTATAAAGACGCCCGCTCAAGCACTTATTGTACCGATGTGGCAAAAACAGTGTTATCGCCTGTTTTCCATGTTAACGGCGATGACGTTGAGGCGCTTGCGTACGTAGTAAATCTTGCGATAGAGTACCGGCAAGTTTTTCATGAAGATGTGTTTATTGATATCTTATGTTATCGCCGGTATGGTCACAACGAAGCTGATGAGCCCAAATTTACCCAGCCGGTATTATACAAAGCTATTGAGGCCCATCCAAACCCACTGGAAATATATAAGCAGAAGCTTCAAGCAGAAGGAAGTGTTGACGCAGACTACGCTTTGGAACTTGAAAAGAATTTTCGTAGCTATCTTCAGCAGAAACTTGATGAATCAAAGGCTGAGGACAAAATAGTAGAAACTTTGCAGATGTATGAAGGCGCCTGGCAGGGATTACACATAGCCAGTCCAAGGGAGTTTTTTACTCCGGTTGAAACTTCCGTGCCCGAAAATGAACTGCTTGAAATCGGCAAAAAAATAACAATACTGCCGCAAGGCAAAGAGTTCTTTAAAAAGATTGAAAAACTTTTTGAAGAACGCAATAAAATGGTAACCCAAACTCATGTGTTCGATTGGGCAATGGGCGAGTTGCTGGCTTATGGTACCTTGTTAAAAGATGGTCATCCCATAAGGCTAAGCGGCGAAGATGTAAAAAGGGGAACTTTCTCTCATCGTCATGCGGTGTTGACGCTCGTCGACTCGGAAGATGAATACACTCCGCTTGAGACTATCGATACAGAGGCTACCTTCAGCATATATAATTCGCTATTATCAGAATACGGTGTATTGGGTTTTGAGTATGGTTATGCCCTGGCGAATCCTAACGCGTTAACTATATGGGAAGCCCAGTTTGGCGACTTTTTTAATGGTGCTCAAATAATTGTCGATCAGTATATTGCGAGCGCCGAAACCAAATGGCAACGCGGTAATGGTTTGGTGATGCTGCTTCCGCATGGTTATGAAGGCCAGGGGCCTGAACATTCTTCGGCACGTGTTGAACGCTTTTTGGAGCTTTGTGCCGATAGTAACATACAAGTAGCTAACTGTACTACGCCAGCAAACCTTTTTCATATTTTAAGGCGGCAAATGCTTAGGGATTTCCGTAAGCCTTTGGTTGTGTTCACACCAAAAAGTCTATTGCGCAGTCCTAAATGCGTGTCAAAACTTGAAGAGTTTACTACCGGCAAATTTC
>DASXMZ010000158.1:0-6249 GCA_036495385.1 Mucilaginibacter sp.
TATAAATTTATTTCGTTATTAACATGCTTTATCTGCTATATGTAATTGATCGAAAACTTACGGTGCAATTTTATAAAGTAACAGGACGGCTTTTGTTTACAATTTTGCAAAATAGGTGTTGATTTTGTGAATGTTAGGAATATTAATCTCATCTAAAGTTAAGGTATTTTAAACGGAAATTTAAAATTGTATTTTTGTATGATGAAATTTCCAATAATCGCATACGGCGACCCTGTACTAAGAAGAAAAGCAACAGCCATTGAACCCGATGAATATCCTCATATTAAAGAACTGATTGACAATATGTTCGAGACGATGTATGGCGCCAGGGGTGTAGGTTTAGCTGCGCCGCAGGTTGGTATTTCGATGCGTTTGTTTGTTGTCGACGCTTCAGTATTTGAGGATGAGGATCCTTCGTTAAAAGGGTTTAAAAAAGCCTTTATCAATGCGATAATTTTAGAGGAAACCGGCGAAGAATGGGCATTTAATGAAGGCTGCTTAAGCATACCCGATATAAGGGAGGATATTTATCGTAAAGCAACCGTTAAATTATCCTACTACGACGAGAATTGGAAACATCACGAAGAAACATTTTCGGGCCTGGCTGCACGTGTTATACAACACGAATACGATCATATTGAAGGGAAACTATTTACTGATAAACTTAGTCCTTTGCGCAGGCGGCTCATTGAAAAAAGGCTCACTGATATTTCAAAAGGAATAGTGGATGTGGAGTATAAAATGAAATTCCCGGCAGCTAAAAAAGGACGGTAGGAGGAGTCAAGACGCGAGAGCCAGGAACCAAGACTATTCATTAGTTCCATCCTGGCTCCTGCATCTCGACTCTATTAGTTAATTTCCGTTTACAACACCGCTCCCATTTGTAACACCACGGCTCTTATCGCCATCAGATATTTCCTTTATCAGGCTGCCCCAGTTAAAGGGGTTAAGCAGGGGATTTGTAATAGAATGAGAATTTAAGATATTGTTGTGAAAATCCTGGAAACTATACATTTCCTGGCCATCTCTTGCTAACGTACGCTCCAAAACTAAAATTGACGACCTGCTCATATTCTTTTTTGCCAACTCAAGATCATCATCGGCGACTTTCATCGATAAAAAATCCTTAGTAAATTCCTCGACGGTGGCCCATGGAAATACATGAAAAACCGGCAGATTAATTATCTGGGGCTTTAAAGAAACCTCGACCGTATAACTTTTAGATGTTATATTCGATGGTATAATCACTGTTATTGGCGCATAACCCACACACGTAAAACGAATGGTGTCCTGCTCGTGTGCAACAAAAGAGAAATACCCCATGTAGTTAGATAGGTTTACCTGGTTTTGATAGGAGGTATTTACGATACTTACGTACGGAACCGTAACGCGTGAACTGTCGGCATTATGAACAATACCTGTAAACTGCACTATCGGCCTTTCCTGCTTTTGAGCGAAAGCGGTGATAGCTGAGAATAAAAATAACAACAGACCAATTATCTTTTTCATTTACCAATTAAACGGCGGGTTTATTAATAGGTTGCCCGTAAAATTTTAACTCGTTTTTATACAAAAGTAATCCATTGCGTCAAGCCGAATGCCAATTTAACAAAACTTAACATTATCTTATCTTAAATTTTCGGGCAGTACGGCGTTCGGATCGTCAATATCGGTTAGGTTTGTAGCTTCAACGGCGGTTACGCCAGGTACTGCTTTTTTAATTGCTTCTTCAATCCCAGCCTTTAATGTCATGATACTCATCGGGCACGATCCGCAGGCCCCAAGCAATTTCAACTTAACAACATTATCTTTAGTAATCTCTTCTACAGAAACGTTCCCCCCATCCGTCAATAAATACGGTCTGATTGTATCTAATGCGGCTTCAACCTGCTCTGATAAACTCATTTGTTTCAATTTATTAAGTAAAGTTATTAAATATTTACCAAATTTTTATCATCTAACGCTTTGGCATTGCAAATAGCCACCTGCTGCGCTATCTTTTTAGCCATTTCTAAAAAAGCTTGCGTCATAATGCCTTCGTTTTCCAGCACTATTGGTTTTCCGGCATCACCAGAATCACTTATGCTTTTCACCAGCGGTATTTCGCCTAAAAAAGGAACATGCAGCTGTTCGGCAAGCTTTTTTCCTCCTCCCTGGCCAAAAATGTAATATTTATTTTCGGGCAATTCAGCAGGGGTGAAGTACGACATGTTTTCAACTATTCCCAAAATGGGCACATTAATGGCATTCATCATAAACATTCCAATTCCTTTTTTTGCGTCAGCCAATGCAACATTCTGAGGAGTGGTAACTATTACTGCTCCGGTCACCGGGAAAGTCTGTGTTACAGTAATGTGTATATCGCCGGTTCCCGGCGGAAGATCAACCACAAGGTAATCCAGTTCGCCCCAATCAGCATCATTAAAGAGTTGCTTAACTGCTGTTGAAACCATAGGTCCGCGCCAGGGCACCGGTTGATTAGGGTCGGTAAAAAACCCTATTGACAGTAACTTGATTCCATATTTTTCAATCGGTTCAATGCGCGTTTTGCCATCAACCTGGCTTGCCCTGGGCTTTGCCCCCTCTAAACCAAACATGATGGGAATAGAGGGTCCGTAAATATCCGCATCAATCAAACCTACTTTTGCGCCAGTTTGAGCAAGACTTAGGGCAAGGTTTACCCCAACTGTGGATTTTCCTACCCCTCCCTTACCCGAAGCAACCGCAATTATATTTTTAACACCTGGCACCCCGGTATTTTTTTGAGAAGTAACTCTCGATGTCATTTTTATTTGCACATCAGCATCTTTGCTTACAAAATACAGAATAGCATTCTTGCAGGCGTTCTCAATCATTGCCTTGAGGGGACAAGCCGGAGTGGTTAATATTACCGAAAAACTAATTCTATTCCCCTCAATATGAATATCTTGTATCATGTTAAGGGTAACTAAATCTTTCTTAAGATCCGGTTCCTCTACGTTGCTTAATGCCTGTAAAACTTGTTCTTTGGTAATGATCATAACTATTTACAAATTTACTAAAACGGCCTCAAATAGTGTCATGCAAATGATAAAATGACCTGTAGCGAAGAAAAAGCCCGGGTGTCAATGTTCAGTGTCGATTTGGTTAATTTTTAATTAAAGTTTGCTCTTTAATTCAAGAATAGTACATTGCGCTGGAATGCTTTTTGTACCGTTGTCGCTACAATAAATCAATCATCACAAATACATAATGTTCACTCATACCCTAATTAAATGACCAGGAAATGGCTCGCCATTTTACTGGCACTTTGTTTTTTTTCTTGCAGAAAAGCGTTGATAAACCCCAGCCTTCCTGCTGTTAATTTCCCCGAGGTGAATAACCTTCCCGCTGGTTATTATTTTCCGGTTACAGTAACGGTTGATCAAAATACACCGGGCTATAAAATACCGTCAAATTTTGAGGGTTTGAGTTATGAGACAGGGCTGTTAACCGAAAGCCCCGAATTTTTAAATGAGAACAATAAAACGCTAATTCAACTAATAAAAAATCTTGGCGACGGTGTTTTACGCATAGGCGGCAACAGCAGTGACAAAACCGATTGGACCGGAACCACCCGCGTCCCTGGTACAGATGTTAAATCACTCACTACGTCGGATATTGATCGCCTGTCGGCATTTTCGCGCGCTATAGGATGGCCGGTAATGTTTGGTTTAAACCTTGCAAAATATGATCCCGGCATAGCTTCTAATGAAGCCAAATATGTCAGCAATAGTCTTAAAGAAAATTTATACGCTTTGCAATTTGGCAACGAGCCAGATGTTTTCAGATTGGGACCACGTCCTTCTAAATATAATTATAAAAATTACCAGCAGGAATGGGAAACCTATTTGTCTGCGGTAAAAAAAGCGGCACCCCATGTTGGTTTTGCCGGCCCGGATGTTACTCCATTTAATAATGACTGGATAAAATGGTTTGCGACAAATGAAAACAAAAACATAATGCTTATGGACGGGCATTACTACGTAACCGGGCCAGCATCCGATTCATCAATTACTTGTAGCAGCATTTTAACCGATAATCCTAAATTAACCGATTACCTTTCATCCTTGTTTAGCGAGTCGTCTAAATATAATTTGCCTTTCCGCATCTCGGAATGTAACAGCGTTTGGGGTGGCGGTAAGGCTGGCGTTAGCGATAGGTTTGCTTCGTCGTTATGGGCGCTTAATTTTATGTGGACCGTGGCTGAAAACAAGGGACAGGGCATCAATTTTCATGGCGGTGACAGCTGGTTTCATTACTCGCCGATAGGTACAGATAATGGAGAATTTACCGCCAGGCCCGAATACTATGCTATGCTGGCCTTTAAATATGGCGCAACAGGTCAAACAATTATTCCTGCGACTATAAATAAAACATGGTTCAATCTCAGCGCCCATGCCTGTGTTAATTCAAACAATACCTACTCCATTACCATAATTAATAAGGAGGTAACTAAGCAATTTTCGGTAAAAATACTGCTAAACAAAACTGCATCCACCGTTCAGGTTGCCAGGCTTACCGCGCCTTTAATAAATTCAGCAACCGGTGTTACTTTTGCAGGAAGCTCTGTAAATGCTGACGGAACCTTTAAAACTGCGGTCACCGAACAATACACTCCTAATCAGAAAAGCTTTGTTGTGACTATCCCTGCCGCAAGTGCAGCAGTAATAACAATACAATAGCAGGACTGTTGAATAGCAATATAATAATTAACGATCGATTGGATAAATTAGGGTCGCAATGTCAAACCCCCATTTCCGATAACCATTTGAGTTGAAATGCACTTCGTCGCTATAAGGTGACCGTAGTTGTTTGATGCTAGCCTCAATATCGAAAACATCTAATGATAGCTCATGGGCCACGGATCGCGCTGCACTTCTATAGGGATTAATTTGTTTATCATCGTTTTCAAGATACGGAGGAATGCATAGTATAACCCAAGCGCCCTGATCAATCCTCCTCTGCACCAAAAGCTCAAGTTGTTTTTTATAGGTGTCTGCCGGGACTATGCCCGAAGCATATGCTGCATAATTATAGGCGTCGTTTGTTCCATACTCAATAATGCAAATATCGGCCGAGGTGCTGTCTTTCCATCGCTCAATTGCTTCCGTAGTTCTGTCGCCGGGAAACCCCCTGACTGATAAAAATACCTTATGATTATTCAGCGCCTGGAGCATTGAAGAAGGGTATTGATATTCCGCGCGGGTAATAGCTCCAGGGAAGCCAATCCTTGACGAAGCTGTATCCGAGCCTTTAATATCCTCACCATAGGTTAAACTCGTTCCTTCGCAGGCTATCTTAATAAACAATCCGGATTTGGACTTTGCAATGATGCTTTTTTTGTTGGCGATGTTTTGTGTGTTTAGTACGGGATCATCTTTTTTACACGATAAATAACCTGCAGAAATAAGAATGACGGCAATTGTGATATTTTTAATCATGTACTAAAAATTCAGAAAATCAGTTTAAATTGGTAAGTTGACGGACCACTAATCTACTGAAAAAGATATAATTACCCTGATGAATTTTCCTGATTTCACAATTCTGTTATTTATATTTACAAAACCGTATCTTGCCATAATGACATATATTTAATCGGTTGTAACAACGGTATATGTTTTGTGCTCTAAATTTTAATTTAAACCTAACTCTAAAAAAACAAGCATGAAACGATTATGTGCTGCCAGTCAAAAATAAACAAACAACATATAATAGCTTCATAAGCATTAAAAACAAGTAAACTCATGAAAACTTTACTAATAGTATTGGCCGTCATCGTTCTCATCTGCCTCATAGGGGGATGCAGCTATAATGGTATGGTTTCAAAAGAAGAGACCGTAAAAGCCAGGTGGGGATCAGTTCAATCACAATACCAGCGCCGGTCAGATCTTATACCTAACCTGGTTGCCACTGTAAAGGGCGCTGCTAACTTCGAAAAAAGTACTTTAGTTGATGTTACCAACGCCCGCGCGCGAGCCACATCAATACAAGTTGACCCAACCAAACTTGATCCCGAAACTATACAAAAATACCAGGCTGCTCAAGGGCAACTAAGCACAGCGTTAGGCCGGCTGTTGGTGGCTTCAGAAAATTATCCAACACTAAGGGCTAACGATAATTTCACAGCTTTGCAGGCGCAATTAGAGGGTACAGAAAATCGCATTAATGTTGCCCGGATTGACTATAACGGCGCTGTGCAGGATTACAACACTACAGTTCGCTCTTTTC
>DASXMZ010000159.1:0-3139 GCA_036495385.1 Mucilaginibacter sp.
ATGATGGCGAACATTAGGCATTTTCATGCAATAAGAGATAAAGAGGATTACGGTGATGAAACTTTTAAAGAAATAATGAAAGAAACTGATCCGGTAATCTATTCAGGCCTAAACAATAAAGATGAGATTGAAAGGGAACTAACGGAATGGATTGAAAAATTGAAAAAATATAGGAAGAAACAATAATCTTATGGTTACTAATGATTTACCCAAAATGTTGTTATAAACTTTTGTTGTAAGTCCAGCATAAGAAAACATTTCGATTTTAAAGGAATCGCGAACAGTAACGCGGTAAAACCAAAATATTACTTTTTCGTTGAATAGGTATCAGGAATTAATACCGAAATCGTGCCCAATAAATATTTTAAGCCACACGAACGTTTTGACCATAACCCGCATAAGTATGATATTGGTATTTTTGTAGGCTTAAAAAAAGGTTATGAAGACAATCTTTTTATAAAGAAATTATTTACCCTGCCTGAACACGAATACACCGATTATTACAAATATCACTTGTCCTATTTCTTAGGAAAGGAGCCGCTGGGTGACCAGGAATTTTTTACATTCGTTTGGCAGATCGTTTTAATACGCATTAAATATATAGAAACAAAAGACCCGTTTAATTCAAGCCATGCGACCGACATGGAGCTATTGGCCAAGCTAACGACCTTTCAAAAGTATCTCCGATTTATTGACCAGTGGAATACCGAAAGGACACTACCCGAAATTATTGCAGCGCAACAGGAAGAAATCAGGAAACAACAAGTCCAAATTGATGGGTTAAAGGAAGATTTAAAAGCAGCAAGAAAACTGGAAACACAGGAGTTTATCAATATTGCGGACGGTTACCTGTTAAGCTTTATAGATATTTGTCTGCAAGCCCAGGAAGCCTTATTACCGGACACGGGCAAAGAACTTGTTTTCTCGCAAACGCAGATCGTATGGAGTAAGATGATCGCCAAGTATTTCAGAGAGGGTAATAATGAGATTAGTTTGGAAACTATACGCCGATATTTCCCGGCAGATAAAAACAACCCAGGCACCAAATACGCTAAAATTCCACCGGAGCTAAAGTTGTTTCAACTCAGACTCGCCAAAAAACGAGGTTGAAACTTCTACGAGTTAATCTTACTAATCCCATCTTTTGACAAATTATAACAGCTTAAAGTTCAACTCAATACAAGCTTGTTATAGCTTACTATAAACATTGTCAATTTAACCACGCAAATCTACGTGGTCACGCCAGCGCTACTTTTTTATTTTTATTTGCGGCATGGAGTTAATCAACCACGAAGCCCTTAGCCGGTGTATCAGGGATGCAATCAGGGCAGAACTACAAGGTCATTTCAAAACAGGCGGAAGTCCGCCACAGGATGAACGGCTATTGTCCAAACAAGAACTGTCCGAAGAATTAGGCGTGTCCTTAGTAACGCTGACGGACTGGATGAAAAAAGGGTTGCCCTTTTTGCGCCTGCACAAACGGGTGTATTTTAAAAAGAGCGAGGTACTCGCAATTATGCAACAAAAAACTAAAGATTAACGAGGAGGGAAAGATGAATATCGAATTTATCACCAAAGATGATTTAAGGAAGTTGGAGAATTTGTTATACGAGATCAAGGGTCTTATAAAACCTGGTCATGGACAAAGTAAACAATGGCTGAAAAGCTACGAGGTAAGGAAGCTGTTAAACATATCGCCCGGCACTTTACAAAATCTACGGGTTAACGGAACGCTCCGTTATACCAAGATCGGTGGGCTGCTTTATTACAAGTTAGAGGACATTGAAAAGCTATTGGAGGGCAACAGCAGATAAGGTTAAGCGGGGTAAATCCAAAGCAAAGCTTTGGTAAAAAGGCGGCACAGCATACCGCTCGCGGTATAGCTGTATAGATGTCTATACCGGCCGTAGGCCGTTAACAAAAGGCGTTTGCCGATAGGAAGCAAGTTTGTGTTTTTGTTACCACAACAACTCCCTCATGCTGCGCATTAAGGCAAACTTGCCTTTTGCGCCCGTTGGTTGAAAAAGGGAAAAAAGAACAAAGCAGCAAATAAATTATAGGAAAATAACAGACAAATTTATGAACAGCCTTTTAATACTCGCTCGGAATAGGGCTATAACCAAGTATCTGACTGTGTCTATATCAGTTTACAATGATACAAAGTATCTATATAACAGGCTAGCCACTTATTTTATAACTTCCAACCGGGATATTAATATACCGGGAGACGTAGAGACTTTATGTCTGCATAGCAAGGTATCCTGTTCTATTATACCTGGAGATATGGAAATAAACGTATCAGGAAATCTGGATGCTTTGAATCCAAATTACAAGTTACCTTGTTACGCGACAACTGCGTACTTGAAAATTATTATAACTGGATACATGGGTACACTGTATCCATATAACCAGCTACCTAGCTACTTTGTAACCGGCGATCAGAATAGCTATATATCCAGATACGCAGCTACAAAAGAACTTCAATGTCCGAACGCGTTAAGCGGGAGGAGCAAGCGGAAGTCGGGCGCACCCGACTTTTTCCGCTTGCCCTGCGGGGCTGGGCTGTTTTTGGTATACCGCTGGTATACTTCACCCTCCCGCTTAATGCAGAGAATAAGTAAAAAGTATACCTTATGGTATACGCAGGTGATTAAATATTGTGGGTATGAGTAAAGACGAGAATGTTAAGACAATTCGATTCCCGGTAAGTACGGATGAAAAATTGCAAATACTGGCTGATAAAAGCGGATTGACCAAGCTTGCTTTCTTTATTCATATGGTGGATTACTTCTATAAAACCAAGAAGGATCCCAGGGATCTGAATGATGAAATGCTGAAGAATGCCATCAATAAAAAGACAGACAATATCATCAGCTTTATAAAAACACAGGAGCAGGATATATTAATTCCCCTGAAGAAGAATGCCGAACGGGTTATCACCATTCAGGCGGGCTTAGTGGATCATTTTAATAAGCACATCGTTAGGTTCAATGATGAACAAAGAGCAGCCTATCAAACCCAGACAAACCAGATTGCAAATATAGTTGAGTATTTACAGGTCATCGACCGGTTGCAATTTGATAAAACGAGCCTAAAAGAAAGATTCTCTTTTATACTGGAAAGCTATGTCAGGGCCAGG